>DGJU01000010.1:0-3181 GCA_002387605.1 Alphaproteobacteria bacterium UBA4588
TTGATTATGACGCTGTCTATTCACATTCAAAAGAAAAAATGAATATTTTAGGATAGGCTTATTTATTTTCGCAGCTTTTTTTGATTATCATTATATCTGGGTTATGATGTAATGCTGGGAGGGAGGCAAAAATGCGGAACTATGATTTAGTCAGTACAGCCCAAAAGGGTATGCCGGATCATGGCCTTGTTTCGCCGAAATGGTATCAAACTGATATTGACCGAAAGACCTTAAAGCATTTGCTGTTGCGTGATGATGCGCCGGCTATTCGTGACATCATCATTTTTTATGGATTAATGGCAGGCTTTGGGCTGTGCGCTGTTGCGCTGATGCCAAGCTGGTTATCGGTGCCGTTCTGGCTGGCTTATGGTGTGTTTTATGCGTCTGGGTCGGATGCGCGCTGGCATGAATGTGGGCATGGAACAGCGTTTAAATCGGCGCGTATGAACCGAGTTGTCTATCAGATTGCAAGCTTCATGCTATTGCGAAATCCGGTAACTTGGCGATGGAGCCATGCGCGTCATCACACAGATACATTGCTGGTGGGCCGGGATGCAGAAATTTCCCTCATGCTGCCGCCTAATGCGATTAAGCTGGTATTAAATATTGTTGGCCTGCCTGACCTTATCACTAGCGTGAAACGGATGTTCAGTCATGTGCTTGGCCATCTTCGCCCTGATGAGGCTGTCTATACCCCTATCCATGAACATAAAAAAGTATTTCTGGTCGCACGCATCTGGCTCGCTATCTACAGCGTTACAGCTGCTGCTGCGCTTTATTATGGCTCGTTTATTCCACTGCTTCTTATTGGCGGGCCGCGGCTTTATGGGTCGTGGCATTTTGTTATGACGGGGTATCTGCAGCATGGCGGCTTGCGTGATAATGTAACAGACCACAGGCTAAACACCCGAACAGTAATGATGAATCCGGTGAGCCGGTTTTTATATCTGAATATGAATTACCATATTGAACATCATATGTTTCCGCTTGTTCCTTATTATAATTTACCACAGCTTCATGCTGAAATTAAACATGATTTGCCAGAACCAAGCCCGTCTATTTGGGCTGCTTATGCAGAACTTCTGCCGGTTCTTCGCCGTCAACTTCGTGGTGAGGAAGTCTTTGTAGAGCGTTCCACCCACTGAAAAAGAGGTGTTTTGAGATTTACACACCGAAGAATACATGTTTCGCTGAAGCATAAAAAGGTCGCAATCGAAATCACGACCAAGTTTAGGGAGATAACGCACATCATCCTTGTGCGAAGAAGAGCCAAAAGGCTCTCATTATAATACGTAACGACGAGACGTAACGATAACAAAAATGAGTCACATTTTATGTAATCCGCTCCTCATAATGGCGGATTTTTTTTGCTACACCTGTCTTCGCGTTTCCTGAACCTAGTCTTGCTTTTTGTAATGGCTAAAATTACGGGTATTTTTCGACTGGATATACTGGCCCGCCTCACAGGGGGCAAATGCCTCATAGGACGCTAGCTCATCAAAATCACGCGGGTCAATAACGGCCTCACTCGCAGGGTCGCAGAAAATCGGAATGGAAAAACGAGCGTTGCTCGTCCGGTTTACCACGCGATGTTTTGTTGATACGAGCTGACCATTCGTCCAGCGTTCAAGCAAATCACCAATATTACAGACAAAACTATCTTTCAGTGGCGGCGCTTCTATCCATATGCCTGCCTTGTTCAGGACCTGCAATCCACCTGCGTTATCCTGCATTAATATTGTTAATACGCCAAAGTCAGAGTGAGCCGCAGCGCCAAACCGTTCTGCGTCTCTATCTGTATCTGTTTGCGGCGGATAATAGACAAGCTGACCGCGCCCGAGCGGGTTTACATAGGCGGGCGCAAAAAAATCAGGCTGTTTGCCAAGTCCCCTAGCAAGGGCGCGTAGCACAAGGCGGCTCAGGTCTAATACAGCATCATAATAGGGAAGCAGTTGTTGTTTTAGCCGTGGTGCATGCCTGTCTGGCCACTGATTGGGGGCCACAAGGGCACGGCCTTGCAGAACATCAGGATCGTCCGGGGCAACATCGCGTCCCCAGAAAAAGACTTCTTTTGCATCGGACGTCTTTGCCCCTTCAAGAGTTGCCATCCCTTGAGCCATCCAGCCTCTTTGCTGGTGGTCAACACTGACATCGGCTTTCTGATCATCTGACAGGCCAAAAAACTCTCTCGATGCTGCAAAGGCATCCTCACATAATGCTGCTGGAATGCCGTGATGCGTCAGATAGAAAAACCCGATATCGCGTGCCACAGAAACAAGATGATGGGCTGTTTCATCAAACCTATCCGGGTCTGCCAGAGCGCTGATATCAATCACAGGAATTTCGGTAAAATCTGTTCTGGCCGCCACAGCAAAATCGCTGGGCCCATCCATTTCGGGCTTTATCATTTTATCTCTCCAGTAAATGGCGCTGGCATCAAACCTGACTGAAACCAGCAGATGAAATTATAGGCTGAGAAAACCGGCAATCCTGTTGCAGCAGAGATAGCCGCTGCATAGGGGGCCATATTTGTGCATTCTAAAATGATTGCACCGACATCGGGCTGACGGGCAAGCTGATGGGCTGCCTCTATATTATCACGTTCTGCAAGTGTAATATCTAGCTCAGGCTCATTGCCTAGAATAGCGCGGCTAAACTCTCTTAGCCCTTCGGTTGTCGCAATGGGCGTGTCGTCAGGCACATTGGCAGCCGCCAGATGAGCAGGCGTGAGAGCGGACTGGCAAATGGTAAGAATACCAGCCCGTTTTGATGGCCCCAGAAGCTGATTTACAAGACGCGTCTGCATCAATGATGACGTTGCAACAGGCACTGGTAATGCGTCTGCTAAGTCTGCTTGAAACAATGAGAGAAATCCGCAGGTTGTTGTGATGCCGCGTGCGCCTTTGGCTATCAAAGCTTCTGCGCCTGCAATGAACGGCGCCAGCATATCACGCGGGTCATTCTGTATGATACGCTCCGGTGTTGCGTCTTTGACAATGTGATAATCAACCGGAAACGGCCAGCTTTGTGCATTGCCAATATCACCCAGAATGCGGGGAAAGCGGGAATCAAGCATTAATATACCAACTGAAGCTGGCGGCTGTATTGTGGTTAAGCGAGACATTAAACCCTCTTACTAATAGTTTGCCAGACAGAGTGAGCGGTTAAATCATGTCTCATA
>DGJU01000010.1:3230-21993 GCA_002387605.1 Alphaproteobacteria bacterium UBA4588
AATGGTTGGACAGATTTTCCTGATGAATGGTGGTTTTTTTTGGCCTGTTAACGCTTGCTTGACAAGCCTAGTCAAAACAGGTCGGATATAAAGCTGTGGCTGTCATTTCAACTTAGTCATAGACAGATAAAAGACTGTCGATGTGTCTTACCTTTTAGATGTTAGGTGAGCTGTTCAACCCTTAAGGAGATTTTAATGAAATTCATGACATCGGTTCTGATGAGCGCTGTTGCGGGTAGCTTTTTTATTTCAGCGCCTGCTCACGCAGAAAAATGGGACATGCCAATGGCATATGCAGCAACGAACTTCCATTCAAAGATGGGTGTTGTGTTTGCTGATAAAGTAAAAGATTACACGGGCGGCTCTCTAGAAATTACGGTTCATCCGGGTGGCTCTCTGTTTAAAGGCGGAGAAATTAAGCGTGCCGTTCAGACTGGTCAGGCGCCGATTGGTGAGCGCTTCATGTCAGCTCATGCAAATGAAGCACCGTTGCTTGGATGGGATAATCTGCCGTTTCTTGCAACAACATATGAAGATAATGAGAAGCTCTGGGCAGCTGCCAAAGATAAGGTGAATGCACAGCTATCTGATTTGAATCTGGTAGCTCTTTATACCTGCGCATGGCCAGGGCAGGGCTTCTATTTCAAAAAAGCTGTTTCCTCAAGCGCTGATACAAAAGGCGTAAAATTCCGCTCCTATAATTCAGCAACAGCAACATTTGCCAATGAGCTCGGCATGCTTCCTGTTCAGGTTGAAGCAGCAGAATTGAGCCAAGCGCTCGCAACAGGTGTTGCAGAAGCCTTTATCTCATCCGGTGCAACAGGTTATGACCGTAAAGTGTGGGAACATCTGACACATTACTACAAGGTCAATGCATGGCTGCCACGTAACTATGTCATTGTTAATAAAGGCATGTGGAATGGTCTTGATAGCACAACAAAGCAGGCTGTTCAGAAAGCTGCTGATGAAACAGGCGCAGATTGTGCGGCTGAATCAGCCCGTCTGGCAAGCTGGTATTTTGAGCAGCTTGAAGCCAATGGCATGAAAGTGGAGGATGCTGGTCCTGGTTTCTTGAAGGAGCTAAAGGCAATTGGCGCCAAGATGCAGGCTGACTGGCTCGTAAGTGCTGGTAGTGATGGTCAGGCAATCCTTGATGCTTACAACAAAATGTAAGTCAGACTAACTCTAACGCTCGGGCTGGCTCATTCTTTTTTGAAAATAGCCAGCCCGTTTTTTTATCAATAAGGAAAATAGCTATGTCGGACTGGTCGCCATTTTGGGGTCTGCCTCTATGGGTATGGTTATTTGTTATGCCAAGTGTGCTGGCGCTAAGTGCACGAATATTCCGTCACCAAGCGCAATTTTTATTACGGCCAATCTGGTGGCTACTTGATAAGGTCTATATCGCATCCGGACTATTGGCGGCCGGTTTTATGGTCACAATATTAGTGATCATTCTCGCTCAGATGGCCGCGCGGTGGGCAGGGCTAACCTTCGAAGGATCAACAGAATTTGCTGGCTATGCAATGGCAGCAACATCGTTTTTCGCGTTAGCACATGCGCTCACTAGGGGCGCTCATATCAGGGTATCTATTTTCCTGAATATGAATAATTTCACCCGGCTCTGGCTGGATGCTGCAGCGATGCTTATCGCGGCGATGACAGCCACCTATTTTGCCCGCTATGCCGTAAAAACTAATTATATGTCGGAAATGTTAAATGACCGTACCCAAGGTCAGGATCAGGTGCCAGAAGCGTTTTTATCGTTCTTGAATCTGATATCTTCCTCGCCAGATAAATGGGCTCTCATATGGTCAAATATGGGTGATGGTTATGTTTATACCCCTGTTTGGTTGCCGCAGATACCAATGTCGATTGGTACTGTTCTTCTCGCAATTGCGCTGTGGGATAATCTTATCAGACTGCTGGTCTTAAGTAAGACTGCTATTACATCCGAGGTACTCAGATGACCGAATTTTACGCAACTATATTATTCTTGTTTGTCCTGTTTACCTTGCTTGGCAGTTCTGTGTGGGTTGGGTTGGCGCTGATGGGCGTTGCGTGGGTTGGCATGGAGCTTTTCACCTCGCGCCCTGCTGGCGATGCCATGATCACAACCATCTGGACAGGCTCGTCTAGCTGGACGCTGACAGCCTTGCCGCTGTTTATTTGGATGGGAGAAATACTCTATCGAACGCGGCTTTCTGAAGATATGTTCAAAGGGCTGGCGCCGTGGATGCGCAAGCTGCCGGGCGGCTTGTTACATACCAATATTGCGGGCTGTACGATTTTTGCCGCCGTGTCAGGCTCCTCTGCTGCAACGCTGACAACTGTCGGCAAGATGTCGATACCGGAGCTACGAAAGCGTGGCTATCCTGAATATATGATTATTGGCACGCTGGCTGGCGCGGCAACACTTGGCTTGATGATTCCGCCATCACTGACGCTGATTGTCTATGGTGTGACGATTAATGAATCCATTACCAAGCTCTTCATGGCAGGTGTATTTCCGGGGCTGGTTCTTGCGGGGCTCTTTATGACTTATATTATTGGCTGGCATTATTTACGCCCTCACGAACGCCCAGAACCTGAACCATCAATGAGCCTGTTTCAGATGATAAAGGATAGCCGGTTTTTAATCCCTGTGATGGCGTTGGTCACAACGGTGATTGGCTCAATGTATTTTGGCTGGGCAACCGCAACCGAAGCTGCGGCTGTTGGTGTTGTGGGGGCATTGTTGCTGGCATTGGCGCAACGCTCGCTTAACTGGGAGAGTTTTTCGGCAAGCTTGATGGGCGCTACGCGGACCTCTGCGATGATCGCCCTCATCTTGATGGGAGCGTCATTCCTGTCACTTGCTATGGGCTTTACAGGGCTGCCACGCGCATTGGCAAGCTGGATTGATGCGATGGATTTGTCACCTGTCGTTCTGATTATTGCGCTCACCTTATTTTATATCGTTCTTGGCATGTTCCTTGACGGCATTTCATCAGTTGTTCTGACGATGGCGATTGTGGAGCCAATGATCCGGCAAGCTGGGATCGATGTTATCTGGTTTGGCGTCTTTATTGTTGTGGTTGTTGAGATGGCGCAGGTTACCCCCCCAATCGGGTTTAACTTATTTGTGCTGCAAGGCATGACCAAGCACGAGATTTCCTATATTGCACGCACAGCGATACCGATGGTTGGATTGATGATTGTGATGGTTGTCATTCTGGTCATCTGGCCAGAGCTTGCCACATGGCTACCAGATAATCTGCGCAACCAGCCGGGGTAGCTACCGTTAGTTTTTTGTAAAAAAGTCTCTGAGCAAGGGGAGCTTTATCAGCTCGAAAATGGCTAATCCGATACCGGCGATTGTGATGATGAAAATGGCAGTTTCAATCGGGATAAAGTCGCCGAAAAAGCCGATGACCATCCCCCCAATTGTCAGGCTGCCAAATGAGACGCTCGACCACCAGGTCATTACCCGTGCGCGGTAAGCCTCGCTTACTTCTAGCTGGATCAAGGTTTGTGCGCCAATGCCAACCACAGTTGCGGTAAAGCCAGTTACGGTAAACACTGCGGCCATCGCGCCAAGACCTGTTGCATAGAATAGGCCTAAATTTCCCAGAAGCCCGACGGCAAGCATGGGCCATAGACATCTGAGGATGACATCTGGCTTCATTTTGCCAACACCAATCCACCCCGATGCCAATAATGAGCCTAGCCCGGCTGCCGCTGTCACGATAGCAAGTGCATAGCTGTCGCCGCCAAGAATCTGTCCAACAATGGCGGGTTGAATTTCGAGCAACCCCCGGACAAAAAAGCTGTTCAGCGCCACAACGCTGAGGGAGGCAAAGATGAGCGGTGTGGTAAGGGCCACCCTGCCACCATCACGCAGCTTCTGGAAAAACCGGTCTGCATTCGGCGGCGCAGATTTGCGTTCCTGCAATGGCAAAACAAATAAGGCACAAATCAACGGCAGGTAGCATAGCATCGCAATGGCAAATGTATGGGCAAGGCCAAGCGCGACAATCGCATAACCAGAAAGGGCCGGCCCAACAATCCGCGACATATTCCATGAAACTGAATTAAGGCCAATAGCGCTGGTAAGATAGGGCTTTGGGACAACAATGGAAATAAAGACCAGACGAATAGGATGGTGAAACGCACTTAGCACACCCAGAACAAGCGATGTGAATACAAGGCTATGAAGGGTGTGCATCTCAAACCATTGCAGAATAAAAATTAAAAAACTGGTTGCTGCCATCATTATTTTTGTAACCATCATGGCACGGCGCATATCCCAGCTTTCAGCATAAACGGCGATAAATGGGCCGATAATACCAACAGGAGCCATTAAGGCAATGGACACAAAACTTGTCCAGAAAGTAGATTCAGTGATCTGCCATGTCAGCCAGCCAAGCCCGACCTTTTGAATCCAAGTGCCAAGCAAGGATGTTGTATTTGCCCAGAAATAAAGGACAAAAGACCGGAGCGAAAGAGCGTTCATCGGGACATAAAACTCATCTTCAGGAGAGGTCTCCTGGACCGCTTAGTGAGGCAAGAAAAGAGCTTATTGCGATATTGAACGCCTCTGGGTCCTCACAATAAGGTGCATGACCGACATTCTGCAGTACTGATATTGTTGCAGATGATATCCCATGCTCCAATGCCGCACCTTTTTCAGCGCTCACAACCGTGTCATTCGCAGCCTTAATGATACAGGTTGGCAGAGCAATGCGCGGCAGCAAGGGGCGGGTATCCAGATGATGCATTGCAAGCCCGCCACAGCGTATGCCCTCATATGTAATTTCGCCTGCAATATCGGCTAGAAAGGCAAACATCTCGTTTTCAGCAATGCCCGGCAACATGGCGCTCACCCGAAGCGATCCATAAGTGGCATCATCCATTTTACTGCGCTGTTCAAGGCGTTGCTGAACAGCAGCGTTCAATGGCACATCTGCTGCGTTAGCGTTTCCTGTATGGGTGCAAGACAGAACGAGGGCGCGAATCACATCGCTATGAGAGACAGCAAGGACCTGTGCCAGCATGCCGCCCATAGAATGGCCGACAATCACAACAGGTGTTGTAACAAGGGCAGTAATCGTTGCGGCAACTTCATCGGCTATAACAGACATACCGCCCTCTATGACGTCTGAGCGGCCAAACCCGGGTGCATTTATTGCGATAATGGTGCGGTCTGTAAAAAAATCGAATTGAAAGGCCCAGCTTCGGCTATTTCCATTGAATCCATGTAAAAAAACAATCGGGTCATGTTCTGCGGTCCCGCTATATTTTCTCATCCGGTAGGACGTCGTAATGCCTGTTTTTGGGTTCTTATATAATGATTGTTCGGGTAATTTTTTATCAAACTGAGTAAGTGACGTCACAATGATAATCTCCAAATGAGTACGAAGTAAGCACCCTTCTATTAATATATAGACAAGCATCCAAAGATATAACAAGGTCTTAAAGCTAAACAAATATAAATCAAAGCATGTCATCTTTAATAATTGGAGAGGTAAAAATGAAATTCTTACGCCTTTTATGCATCGGGTTAGCGAGTGTTAGTTTCTCGCTTTCGGCTTATGCAGAAGATCTTCGCGTTGGCCTGAAGTCAGAGCCAAGCTCAATTGATCCTCATTATCACAATCTCGGCCCCAATAACGGCTTCTCAAAACATATTTTTGGCGCTCTTGTCGGCAGTGATGAAAACCAACAGCATTTCCCAGATCTTGCGGTCTCGTGGAAGCCAATCGACGATACCACATGGGAATTCAAGCTTCGCCAAGGTGTGAAGTGGCATGATGGTAGCAGCTTCACAGCTGATGATGTGCTGTTCACTGTTGAGAGAGCTCAGAATGTTCCCAACTCTCCATCTAGCTTTGTTACCTATCTTAAAGGTAAAACATTCTCAAAGGTTGATGATCACACAGTCCATGTAAAAACAGCAGCGCCGTATCCGCTGATGCCAAATGACCTGACAACGGTAAAAATTATTTCCGCAAAAGCCGGTAAAGATGCCTCAACCGAAGACTATAATAGCGGTAAGGCAACAATTGGCACAGGTCCCTATAAATTTGTTGAATGGGTCCCAGGTGACCGCATCGTTCTAACGCGCAATGACAGCTATTATGGCAAAAAGGCAGTGTTCGATAACGTCATAATGAAGCCTATCAAATCTGGCCCTGCGCGTATTTCCGCGTTGCTTGCTGGAGATGTTGATTTCATTGATAGCGTCCCACCACTCGATGTTGCCCGTCTGAAGCAAGATGACAAACTACAGCTGAGTAGCGGTCCGTCTAACCGTGTGATTTATCTTCACATGGATCAGTTCCGTGAGGCTTCACCCCATGTTCAAGCTAAAGATGGCGGCGCTATCAAAAATCCTTTGATGGATGTGCGTGTGCGTAAAGCTATTTCTCATGCGATTAACCGCGATGCGATTGTTGCCCGTGTTATGGAAGGCGTTGCTGTTAAGGCAGGCCAGCTATTGCCAGCAGGTTTCCATGGTGTGTCAGAAAAAATGACGCCTGATGCGTATGATCCGGATGCCGCTAAAAAATTGATGGCTGATGCTGGTTATGGCGATGGCTTCAAGATGACTGTTCATGGTCCAAATGACCGGTATATCAATGATGCAAAAATTGCTGAAGCACTTGCACAGATGCTGACCCGTGTTGGTATTGATGCCAGTGTTGAGACAATGCCTAAGTCTGTCTATTTTAAGCGTGCCTCAGGCGGCGGACCAGACAAGTCTCCTGAGTTCAGCTTTATGGTTCTTGGCTGGGGTGCTGGTTCAGGTGAAGCATCATCACCGCTAAAAGCGCTGCTTCATACCTATGATAAGTCAAAAGGACTTGGTGCAGCAAACCGTGGTCGTCATTCTGACGCTGCTGTTGATGCCCTCATCAAAAAGGCACTTGCAACAGTTGACGCTGATGCCAGAGGCAAGCTTCTAGCCGAGGCAACAGAAAAAGCTGTTGGCGAAAATTATGGTGTTATTCCGCTGCATTATCAGGTGAATACTTGGGCTGCGAAATCAGGCTATAAGTATCTGCCACGTACAGATGAATACACAGTTGTAATGGGACTTAGCAAAGACTAATCCTGTTGCCATCATTATTATTTAACACCCTCACACAGGGGCGCTAAACTAGTTTTTGTGTGAGGGATTTTCCGTTTAGGGAATTAGATATATGACAGCTTTCATTCTCCGCAGGTCACTACAAAGTCTTATCGTGCTCTTTGTTATGTCACTGCTGGTATTCGGCGGCGTAAACATGGTTGGCGATCCTGTCGATATGTTGATTAGCCCCGAAGCTGACCAAATGGAAATTGACCGCGTTATCCGCGACCTTGGCCTTGACCGCCCCGTTACCGAACAATATTGGTATTTTCTGGTAAACGCCTTTAAAGGCGAGCTTGGCCGTTCATTTATTTTTGGCGAGCCCGCCTTGAAGCTGATTATTCAGCGCATGCCGGCGACAATGGAGCTTGCCCTATTTTCTCTGTTACTAGCTGTTGTTTTTGGTATTCCGCTTGGCGTATATGCGGGTCTAAAGCCTGAGGGAAAACTAAGCCGCACAATTATGGCAGGGTCTATTTTAGGATTTTCGATGCCGACTTTCTGGGTTGGTATTTTATTAATTATGTTCTTTTCAGTTAATCTTGGCTGGTTTCCCTCGACAGGACGAGGCGAGACAGCCACCTATTTTGGCATGACGAGTTCTATTTTTACCGCAGACGGATTATCGCATCTATTTTTGCCAGCCTTTAATTTGGCCTTATTTAAATTATCCTCGGTGATCCGCTTGGCACGCGCCGGAACGCGTGAAGTTATCTTGCAGGATTATATAAAATTTGCCCGTGCAAAAGGCGTTCAGGAGTCACGCGTCATTCGTGTGCATCTGCTGAAAAACATCATGATTCCGATTGTCACAGTCATTGGCCTTGAATTTGGCTCATTGATTGCCTTTTCGACAGTCACGGAAACAGTCTTTGCCTGGCCGGGTATGGGTAAACTCATTATTGACTCAATCTATAATCTCGATAGGCCCATCATTGTTGCCTATCTGATGATCATTGTGCTGATTTTCGTAACGCTAAATCTCGTGGTTGATATCCTATACTCATTTCTTGATCCGCGTGTCCGGATCAAAGGAGCAAAATAGTGAGCAATGTAACAGACGCAAAGCCACAAGCTACAGCTGTGCCGGCATCAGGCTTAAAGAAATTCTGGGCGGATTTTTCGGAAAGCCGGTTGGCTCTTTTTGCGCTTGCGGTTTTTTCAACCATTCTCTTCATTGCCCTTTTTGCGCCGTGGATATCACCAACCAATCCTTATGATTTAGGCAGTGTGGATATTATGAATAGCCGGTTGCCGCCGGGCTCAGAGGATTTTGCTGGCAATGTCTACTGGCTTGGAACCGACGGTGCTGGCCGTGATATGTTATCTTCGATTTTCTATGGCTTGCGCGTTAGCCTTGGTGTTGGCGCTTTTTCAGGTATCGTTGCGATGGCTATTGGGGCCACAATCGGCCTTGCGGCTGCTTATTTTGGCGGCCGGCTTGAGACGATTATCATGCGTATCGTTGATATTCAGTTAAGTTTTCCGTCAATCCTGATGGCGTTAATTATTCTCGCTATTTTTGGGAAGGGTGTTGATAAGACAATCATTGCGCTCGTATTAGTCCAGTGGGCTTATTATGCGCGAACAGCACGGGCAAGCGCTCTGGTCGAAAAGAACAAAGAATATGTAGAAGCAGCTCAGTGTCTGGCTTTGAGCGATAGGCGCATTATTCTGAGCCATATTATGCCAAATTGTCTGGCGCCCATGATTGTTGTTGGCACCTTGCAAACAGCACATGCTATTTCTCTTGAGGCAACATTAAGCTTCCTTGGGCTTGGTCTTCCTATTACTGAGCCATCACTTGGCCTGCTGATTGGTAATGGGTTTGAATATATGTATACCGGCGATTTCTGGATTAGTATTTTCCCTGGCGTGGCGTTGTTAATTACCATTGTTTCGATCAATCTTGTCGGCGACCAGCTGCGGGATATTTTTAACCCACGCTTGCAGAAGTGAGTGGATGCTGTGAAACCTATTCTTCAAATCGAAAACCTTCAGACACATTTTTTCACGAAAGCTGGCGTTGTAAAGGCCGTGGATGGTGTCAGCTTTGATATCAACGCTGGCGAAGTTGTCGGGCTTGTTGGCGAGTCAGGTTCAGGAAAATCAATTACAGGCTTTTCCGTTATGGGACTGGTTGATGCGCCGGGAAAGATTGTTGGCGGGCGTATTATGTTCCAAGGCGAGGATATTGCTGCCATGTCCCCGCAACAATTACAAAGCCTTCGTGGTAATCGCATCAGTATGATTTTCCAAGATCCTATGATGACGCTTAATCCGGTGCTGCGTGTGGAAACACAGATGGTTGAAGCCATTAAGGCACATGACAGCATGATTTCAAAAAGTGAGGCGCGTGCGCGTGCAAGAGACGCTCTTGGTCTTGTCGGCATTTCAGCCCCAGAAGAGCGTATGCGCGCCTATCCGCATCAATTTTCCGGTGGTATGCGGCAACGTGTGTCGATTGCGATTGCGATGTTAAACAGGCCAGACCTCATCATTGCAGACGAGCCAACAACAGCGCTTGATGTCACAATTCAAGGTCAGGTGATTCACGAAATGCAGCGGTTATGCGAGGTAACAAAAACAGCGCTTCTGTGGATAACACATGACCTTGCTGTTGTTGCTGGTATTGCTGACCGTATCTGTGTGATGTATGCCGGCCGTGTGGTTGAACAAGGTCCAATTGCGAGCACGATTTCTCAGCCCCTACACCCCTATACACGAGGCTTGATGGGCAGTGTACCAAGCCAGAATAGACGTGGTCAGCCATTGCAACAGATTGATGGTATGGTGCCATCTTTGTTGAATCTGCCGTCAGGATGCGCCTTTCAGAACCGGTGTGCGATGGTATCAGACAAGTGTTTATCCGAAATACCAGAACCAATAGATGTTGGCGAGCAGCGCCTTGTAAGATGCGTTAATGTTGGTCAGGAGCCTGCATCATGAAACCTATTCTGACAGTCTCGAACCTATCCAAAGATTTTACCAAACCACTCGACCTCATTGCCAAGCTGCTGAATAAGGTAGGGCAGGATAATAAAGAAGAAGTTGTTCATGCCGTGGATGATGTCTCTTTTGCCGTGCAGCGCGGCGAGATTGTAGGCATTGTTGGCGAGTCAGGATGTGGTAAGTCAACGCTTGGCCGGATGGTCGCAGGCATTCTGTCTCCAACAAGTGGTTCGGTAGAGTTTGATGCTGAGCAGACCAAAGCATCTGATCTGCCGCAAGCCCTGCAGACGCAGATGATTTTTCAGGATCCGTTCTCATCGCTCAATCCGCGCAAACGGGTGATTGATATTATTACCGAAGCCCCAATCTTTCACGGATTGATTGCCCGCAAGCAGAAGAATGAATTTGCGGCTGAAATGCTGCAACGTGTTGGCCTTGACTCCGATACCTTGCAGCGTTACCCGCATCAGTTCTCAGGCGGCCAGCGTCAGCGTATTGGGATTGCCCGGGCTCTTGCTGTATCGCCAGAATTGCTGGTGTGTGACGAGTCAATTGCGGCTCTTGATGTCTCCATTCAGGCACAGATTATTAATTTGTTTGTAAGGTTGCGCGATGAGTTCACGCTAACATATCTATTTATCAGCCATGATATCGGGGTCATTGAACATATCTCTGACCGGGTGATAGTGATGTATCTCGGTCGTATTGTTGAGACAGCGCCGATCAGCAGTTTTTTGCAGACACCAAATCATCCCTATACTAAAGCCCTTCTGGCGGGTGTGCCGCGACTTGAAGTTGGCAAACGTGAATATGAGCCTGTTTCAGGAGAAATCCCGTCACCACTTGATCCCCCAACAGGGTGTCATTTTCATCCGCGCTGCCCGTTTGCAAGCGAGCGGTGCCAGAGAGAAGCTCCACTACTTCGCGAGCTATCAGCCGGTCATTTTTCGGCCTGCCATCTTAATGATGAGGCTCAGCCCTAGGGGCTATTTAGCCACCTGCTCGGCAAGTGATAGGATGCTGCGTATTATGACAGCAGCGCCTTTGGCGATAGCATCAGAGCTGGTTAATTCTTCAGCGCAGTGACTAAGCCCGTCAACGCATGGGATGAAAATCATGGCAGCCGGCGCAAACCGTGATAGGTGGGCGCTGTCATGACCTGCCCCACTTGCAAGCGGGGTATGTGACAAGCTCAAAGCCTGTGCCTGTTCTGTGATAATAGACTGAAGGCTGCTATCCATTGGCGCGATTTCGGCAGTCGCAAGAAGCGCTAAGTCGATATCACATCCAGTTTTCTGCCGGGCCTCATCCAGAGCATCTGCCAGACTGGCAAGGAATTCGGATTTAGCCTCGTTACTCGCAGACCTTACATCAAGTATCATTTCTACCTGGCCAGGGATAATGGTCGCGCCATTTGGCAGCACATCAAGCTTGCCAATGGTAGCAACAAAATGCTGGTTGGAGCGGCTGGCAATATCATGTGCTAACATGCTTACCTGCTGAATAATGCCACTAGCGCAGACAAGGGCATCTTTTCTGCCATGCATTGGCGTGGTGCCGCTATGCCCCACTGCGCCGGTCATTGAGATGGCATAGCGGTCAATCGCCGGCAGAGCCGTTACAACACCAATATCTATATCGGCATCATAGAGTGAACGCGCTTGTTCAATATGTAACTCAAAGCAGGCGAGGATATTAGCGGCATCCGGCCGAGCGCCCGATGGCGGCATGCCGGACCCGCCACATGCTGCGATTTCTTCGCCAAGAATACGCCCAGTCTCATCGCGTCGCGCCAGCATTTCAGCATTAAGGAGGCCCGCCATATGACGACTACCCAAACAAGATGTGCCCCATAGATTAAGCTCTTCGCCCAGAAAATCTGCTACCTCCAGCGTGAAGGGAAGCGTGATCTGATGTGCATTCAGATAATGGACAACTTCCATTGCCGTAATGACGCCAGCAATGCCATCATAGCGCCCACCAGCGGGCACGGTATCAATGTGCGAGCCAATAATAACTGTCTGCGGCGCCGTAGCCTGCGCGCCAGCCTGCCGCCTGCCAATGAGATTGCCGCCAGCATCACTATGGCATTCAAGGCCGAGAGCCTGAAATTCATCTGATAACCATGCGCGCGCTGCATGATATTCTTTGCTAAAGACAAGCCGCGTATAAGGCCTGTCAGCTTCGGTAAATGAAGCAAGCTTTTCATTATAGTGAGTGATACGGTCTGCATCGCTATAGATTTGATAGGCAGGAGATACTGTCATAGGGCCTCACAAATGTCACAAGACGCGGCCATGAGAGTGCTAAAGTCATGGCGATTTCCTGCCATTACCAAAGCAGCACTTGAATTAGTTTTCTGTGGCTGTCTATTATGAAAGATGGCACGAAACCGGAACAACTTCCATATCGGATGGGTAAAAAAATGAATTTGATAAAATCAATAGTCGATAACCAAGATGACCTTATGTCATGGCGTCAGCACCTGCATCAGAATCCTGAAATAGCCTATGAAGAAAAAGATACATCTGATTTTGTTGCCGCCAAGCTTGAAAGCTTTGGCATTGAGGTTCATCGCGGATTTGGGGGTACTGGGCTGGTTGGGGTCATTCAGGGCAACCAGCCAGGCGACAAGGCTGTTGGATTGCGCGCAGATATGGATGCGCTGCCCATGCCGGAGCAAACCAACCTGCCTTATGCCTCGCAGCGTGATGGCCGGATGCATGCCTGTGGCCATGATGGCCATACAACAATGCTGCTAGGGGCAGCACAGCATCTTGCAGCTACGCGCGATTTTCCGGGCACTGTCTATGTTATTTTTCAGCCAGCTGAAGAAGGCGGAAACGCCGGTGCACGCTCGATGATTAATGATGGTCTGTTTGAGAAATTCAAAATGGACTCAGTCTGGGGTATGCATAACTGGCCAGGCCTTGAGGTTGGCCGCGCGGTTGCTCATACCGGCGCTGCTATGGCAGGGGCAGATATTTTTATCCTGACCATTGATGGCAAGGGTGGTCATGCAGCTATGCCCCAGCAATCAAAAGATCCTGTGGTCGCGGCGGGCATGACAATTATGGCCTTGCAAACGCTTATATCACGGCGGCTGGACCCGTTTGATCAGGCGGTTATTTCTCTTACCCGTCTTGATGCAGGCAGTGCCTATAATGTCATCCCGTCAACCGCGACTGTTGGCGGTACCTTGCGGACTATGAAATCAGAAACACGCGCGCAAATGCTAGCAGAAATCGAACAGGTTGCCTCACAAGCAGCCTCAACCCTTGGATGCACAGTGTCTATGGAACTGCGCCCAGGCTACCCGCCAACAATAAATCATGCCGCAGATGCGTTATTTGCGCGTGATGTTATTGGCGATGTTCTGGGTGATAATGGCGTTGATACCAGCCTGACACCCGTCATGGGAGCAGAAGATTTTTCATTCATGCTGCAACAGAAAGCTGGCGCCTATATCTGGCTTGGGGCTGGAACGGATTCAGAATTCCTGCATAGCCCTCATTTTGACTTTAATGATGACTTATTGCCAATCGGTGCCAGCCTCTGGGTTAAGCTTGTAGAAGCCAAGCTTGCCTAATTCGGCTTTGCTACTACCGGTGGGCTCACCTCGGCTGGGATAGGGCAATGATAGGGTGTCTCGCGAAGCCGGTCTTCATGTATTTTGCGGGCGGCAGCCAATCTCTCCGGTGATTTGATTAAGGAGACGGCGGTTGCTGCCATTACTTTGGCGGCATGCACCATGCCTTTGTGAGCTGCCGGTACCTTGCCTTGGGCAACTGTCTGCCATGTATGGAATGGCGTGCCAACAGCGCAAGTGGCAACACGCGCCTGAACAGTTGGAACAACCCAGCTAACATCACCCACGTCAGTTGAGCCTTCGCCGCCCTCACCGTGTCTATCAAGAGGCGCAACAAAATCACATAGGGGCATATCAGCAGGTGTTTTTACGCCGATGCGCTGGAAGCTTGCAGCAATATCTTCTTTAGATAATGATTGTCTGATTTCATCTGCAAACTGATTATCCTCTGCATCAAAGGTTACCGGACCCAACTTATCAAATTCCTGCTGCATAGCCTCTTCAAGGGGGCGGTTGCCAACAAGATTTGAGACGCCTGAATAGACACTAAATTCCATAGTTGTCCCTGTCATCAGTGCGGCGCCATCGGCAATTTTTTTCACACGCTCGACAAGATCGCGCAATGTATCAAGGTCAGAGGCGCGTATTAGCTGCCGGACGGTTGCGATGGACTGAACCACGTTTGGTGCAGCACCGCCAACATCAAGATAGGCATAATGAACACGCGCAGAATCAGGCATATGCTCACGCATATAATTAACGCCGATATTCATCAATTCAGCAGCATCTAGCGCACTGCGACCAAGGTGGGGGGCTGCTGCGGCATGGGCAGCCTTACCATGAAAGGTAAAATCAACCCGCGAATTCGCCAGTGAGACGCCATGCTGAACCGCATTGAAAGTTGAGGGATGCCAGCAGATTGCGGCATCAACATCATCAAAAAGACCGTCGCGTGCCATATATGTCTTGGCGGCGCCGCCTTCTTCTGCTGGACATCCATAATAGCGCACCCGCGCTTTGATATTATTTTCAGCCAGCCAGTCTTTTACCGCGCTGGCCGCTAATAATGAGGCTGCACCCAGTAAATTATGGCCGCATCCATGACCGTGTCCGCCCGGCTCAATGGGGCTATGTTGGGCAACGCCCGGCTGTTGGCTGAGGCCCGGCAGGGCATCAAATTCACCCATGATAGCAATCAGCGGGCCTTCATCGCCAGCATCCCCTGCATCGCCGGTGACGGCTGTTGGCATGCCGCAGGCACCCTCAGTTACGGAAAACCCTTCATCGTAGAGAGCTTTGATATGTTCTGCAACGGAATCAAATTCTGTATAGAGCGTCTCTGGTGTATCAAATACCCGGTCGGCTAGCTCAATAAATATATCTTTCTTTTTATCTACTAAGTCCCAAATTTGTTCTTCATTTTGCATGTTCCGGTTTCTCCGCAAAAGATTCTCGCTGTCTCAGAAATGAGACAAATAACTATCTTGATGATGCTGATACAAATAACTACATCATGCAAACTGATAATGAATTTAGGGCCTGAAAATACAAATATTAGGAGCCGCTCTTGGGTGTATCGCCTGCGCCAAGATCCCACCATAGCCCTGTCATTAATCGCAAAGCCTCACGCGAAATAGACTCTAGGATATGCTCATTAGGAGCATGCTGGGAGCAGCCAGAATATGAGTGCGGCACCCAGATTGTTGGCAGACCTAAAATATCGGCAAAAACGTCATTTGGCAGACTACCACCAAGATTTGGCAACACGGCAATTTCTTTTCCGGCCGTCTGTTCGAGTGACTTTTTTGCCCATTGAGCCCATGGATGGTCAGGGTCTAGGCGCGTTGCATACATAGGGTCGCGTTCAGGCGACACGACGATATCATGAAAGCCATGAGCATCAAGATGCGCTCGTAGTTGCGGTAATAGCTCTGTTGGGTCAGTGCCAACAACATATCGCAAATGGCCATAGGCAATTGCAGAGGCCGGAATGGCATTTGCTGGGGAGGCAGGATTGCCAGTTTGGAAGGCTCTAATTTCAAACGTATTGCTTGCAAAAACCCGTTCTTCAGGCGTTAAGTCAGGCTCGCCCCAGTTTGGATTTATCTGCGGCGCATTTTCACCCCCGCCAACATGTAATTTTGCAATGGCAGCCCGAACCGAATTTGGCATTGTTGATTTACGCCAGCCTTCGATAAGAATTTTTCCGTTTCGGTCAATCATGCTCGCCAAGGCATGACTAAGCACAACACCGGGATTTGTGAGCAAGCCGCCCCAATTGCCAGAGTGATGAGCGCCTTTATGTGCATCAAGCCGCATGACAAAATTACAGACACCTCTTGAGCCCATGAACATCGTTGGCGCGTCAGGCGCAATGCGCGGCCCGTCTGAGGCAATAAACAAGTCAGCCTTAAACAGGTCAGCCTGCTCAGCACAAAATTCTCTCAGCCCCGGCGAGCCGCGCTCTTCACCCATTTCAATCAGGGCAATGACATTAAATCCAAGATGCCCTCGCAGCGATAATACAGCCTCCATCGCCGCAAAATTTATCGTGTGCTGGCCTTTATTATCGGCTGTCCCGCGGCCATACCAGATGTCATCAGATTTGGTTACTTCCCACGGGCTCATATTGTCCTGCCACTGCTCATCATAGCCAGCAACAACATCGCCATGCCCATATGTCATGACGGTTGGCAGCGCGTCATCTTCAAAACGCTGTGCGACAAGGATAGGCCCTGCATCTGCGCGGGGGTTTTTATGTATCACACAAGAAAACCCCATCTGTGTGAGATAGGGCACCATTTCTTCATCCAGATATCGTTGCAATTCTGCTTCACAGCCGGGTAAATTACTTTCGGTCCGAAACCCAACACGCCGGTTCAAGAGATCATAAAAAGCATCTGAATTATAAAATGTATCTATTGCTAAAAGCGCGTCATCACGGCTCATATTGTTCTCCTCAAACGGGGGGTAGTCCTATTAGATAAGGCTACCCTAGCTGGGCCTGCTGAGCAAATGTGACAGGCTATTTTTTTCACGCTAGTGTCATTATAAAGATAAGGGGAAAAGCGTTTGGCAGGGAGCTGTAATATGGATCAGAAAGATGCGTTAAAAAAAGAGATAATTAAGCGTTTTGGCACGCCTTGTGTTGTAATTGATTTGGATGTTGTTGAGGCTAATATAGCGCGCGCACAACAATTATGTGATGCCGCTGGCATCGCTAATAGGCCGCATATCAAGACACATAAATCGCCTATCCTTGCTCATACGCAGATAGCCGCCGGGGCAACCGGAATTACCTGTCAGAAACTAGGTGAGGCGGAGGTGATGGCTGATGCAGGCATCACGGACATTATCATCGCAACCAACCTTCTGGGGGCGGCTCAGTCAGGTCAGCTTGCCGCTCTGCAACGCCGGCTCCCTCTTAAATGCTGTGCAGATAGCGCTTTCACCCTGTCAGCTTATGCAAGCGCAGCTCGCGCAGCAGACCGTCCATTAGATGTTCTTATTGAATGCGATACAGGACAAAAAAGAGCCGGTGTGGAAACCCCAGATGATGTGCTGGCACTGGCGGCAATAATTCAGGAAAGTCAGTGGCTGAATTTTGCAGGATTACTGTTTTATCCGCCGCTTGATGGATGGCAGGAAACCCAAATATTTTTGGATGACGNNGGCACACCCAATCTTGCGAATCTGGGCCAGCTTGACGGCGCCACAGAACATCGGGCCGGAACTTGTATTTTTAATGACCGTATGATGCTGGCTGCTGGTATGGCCTCACTAGATGATTGCGCCCTTCATGTCTTCACCAGTGTTGCAAGCCGCGGCGGAGAGGCGCGCGGTATTTTGGATGCAGGCTCAAAAACCCTTACCTCTGATGCTGGCGGCCTTGAAGGGTTCGGCTTGATAAGAGAATATCCGGATGCCAGAATTAACAAATTTTCCGAGGAGCATGGGTTTCTCGACCTATCAGACTGCCGGCAGCAGCCACAGGTTGGTGATATCGTGCGTGTTATCCCCAATCATGTCTGTGTTGTGGTAAATATGGTTGACCAGTTGGTTGCTGTTCGGGGAAATGATATTATTGAAGTTATTCCTGTTGCCGCGCGTGGCAAGCTTGTATGAGGATGGTGGCTCGTTTAAGGGACTGCTTTTGAGGAGATGAAAAATGCCAAGTTTTGACATTGTTAGTAAGATAGACATGACATCGGTTGATAACGCCCTTCAAGGTGTCATGAAAGAAATGCAGGTAAGGTATGATTTCAAAGGAAGCAAGTCAGAAATAAGCAAAACAGATGAGGTAATTCTCATCAGTGCTGATGATGAACTGAAACGCCGCCAAGTCGAAGAATTGCTGATAACACATCTCACACGCAAAGGTGTTGATACAAAAGCGTTGGAATTTGGCAAGGTAGAACAGGCAAGCGGAAACACGGTTCGCCAGACAGTGACTGTAAGACAGGGCATCCAGCGCGATGTTGCGCAGAAAATTGTAAAGGCTATCAAATCTTCAAAGCTAAAGACCCAAGCCGCCATTCAAGGTGATGAGGTAAGAGTGTCTGGCAAAAAGCGCGATGAGCTGCAGGAAACAATGGCAATGATAAAAGAGCTGGGCGTAGAGTTTCCGTTGCAGTTTGAAAATTTCAGGGACTAGCTACTCTAGTGCATGGCCGATGGCCGCTAGCCAAATGCCGATGTTGTCTGATGCAGATACAGAGCGACGACCTGCTTCTCGGGTGCGCCAATCATCCTCTATTTTGCTAACCATAACAATGTGGTTTACATGCGATATCCCTAATTACTGGTGAGTAGTATGATACGAGATGAGGCGCAAATTTAAGCTATAAGCAGGGTCACATTACGCCTGCAGAATCACATCATGCTGACATTCGCTAGGCCCAAAAAGGCTGTTCATGCAGATAGATAATTGCTGAAATAGGGCCAAAATTAGGTTATTTTTTGCCCTCTGTCTCTTAGAGTAAAATATATTTCTAAGGTGTTGGCCGGTCACTCGACGGGGATGATTATGTGTTTTATAGCATGTGTGAAAGTGATGGATAATCTGTTGTTTTAAGCGATAGGAGGCAATGATGCCTGTATCTTATGAT
>DGJU01000010.1:22111-30054 GCA_002387605.1 Alphaproteobacteria bacterium UBA4588
GCTTCCTCGCATAGTCGGGGTAACCGGTACGCAGCTGAGATGACTGTTGGTGTATTAGCCTGGCTTGAGGGTCAAGGCCGCACTGTTCTAAATGGCCGTTCTGCTCTGCATCTTGAGATTTCAAAATTAATTCAATATGCCGCTTTAAGACAGGCTGGGCTGAATGTGCCTAAGACCATTGCGAGCGCTGATAGCGATGATGTAATTGCCGCTTATAGTGCGTTTGATGGCATGCCGGTTATCACCAAACATAACCGGGCTGGCAAAGGGCTTGGGGTTCAATTATTTCGCTCAGAAAAGGGGTTGATAAGCTATGTGAGGGGAGATGAATTTTTTCCTTCAGTGGATGGTATCACGTTAGTGCAGCGTTATATTGCCTCTCCTGAAAATATCATCACACGGGTTGAATTTATTGGCCGGGAGCTTGTTTATGCTGTGCGTGTTGATACATCAAACGGTTTTGAGCTTTGTCCAGCTGATGTATGTGCCCTAGAGGCTAGCACCTGTATGGCAGATAGCGAGCCACGCTTTGCTTTTGATATCGACCAAGATTTCCCAAATAGCGCATTAGGGCAGGAATTAGTGCCAAAAATGCAGGCTGTGATGCAAGCTGAAAACCTTGATGTTGCCGCATTTGAATTTATTACTAATGCGGATGGCACGGCTTATGTCTACGATATTAACACCAACACTAATTACAATAGCGATGCGGAAAATAGAGCGGGGCTATCTGCTATGAGCCGTCTTGCCGCCTATCTTGGCCATGAGCTAGCTATAATCACGAAAAAAATAGCCGCCTAACGCCCCCTTATAAAAAGGCAAAAAAACGTGCATATTAGGGTGAGCATTCATACTTATGCTCACCCTCAGCTATGAGGTTTGATTTAATTGGCCTGAATTACCCCCGCACCCCCGCAGCCGTTTTGGTGTATAGCTGGCAGACAAACTTCGTATGTTGACAGGGAACACAGGTGTCCTAAGGTGACCGTATGCGTTGTGGTCGTGTCTTTATGACGCCGAGTAAAGGGTGTGAAAATGGACAGCATGTGGGCAATCCCCGAAGCGATTATAGACTGTCACTGGCTGAAAGATCGATATGACCGTCAGGATATCAGGATTTATGACTGCACATCATATCTGCATTATACCGATGAGCATCCCTCCCAGCCTTATGATGTTGTAAGCGGGTTTGATAATTACTGCAGATCACATATTCCAAACGCTGCCTTTCTGGATCTTCAACAGGATCTCTCAGAGAATAATAGCCCTTACAGCTTTACAATTCCGGCTCTTCATGACCTCGCAGAGCGGTTTAAAAAACAGGGGGTAGGTGAGCCGTTTCATATCATTTTATATTCTGCAAATGGGATGCAATGGGCCACTAGAATCTGGTGGATGTTATATGCAGCAGGGTATCAGAGGGTCAGCATATTAAATGGGGGGTTTGCCGCATGGCAGGAGGCAGGATTACCAACCCAAGAATCGATAACGAAGTGGGAGCCAGCCGAATTTGAGGCGCGTCCCAAGCCGAATATCTTTGTTGGAAAACAGCGGGTACTCGATGCCATTGCCGATGAAAAAACAGTCTTGCTGAATGCCCTAACCAGTGACTTGCATCTTGGTAAGAGCGCGCGGTATGGCAGACCGGGCCGAATTCCTACTAGCCTGAATATTCCGTTTACCAGCTTTATGAAAAACGGATTGGATGACATAAGGTCAGCGTCTGAAGCGCAACAGATTTTAGCAGAACATGGCCTTAGCCCAGATACAGATATTGTCAATTACTGCGGCGGCGGTATCGCAGCAACTTTGAATGCCTTTGTGATGTTGCAGCTGGGTTTCTCAGACTTGCAAATATATGATAATTCAATGAGCGAATGGGCCATGGACTATTCGCTTGCGATTGAGACAGGATAGTAGTCCCCGCCCTGTCTATTAATTGCCAGTGATAAGCGGCGTAATCACAGCCAGAATGCGGGTCATGACAACATCCATACTGCCACTGATATCGATATGACTTGCTGGCTCGTTATCTGCGGGAATTTCAAGGGTTGAAAATTGGCTATCTATCAGGCTGTTTGGCATAAAATGGCCATCGCGTGCTGCCATCCTTTGGGTAATCAGCGCGCGGTCAGCGGCAAGATAAATAAAATGTGCCGGTGCGCCTATGCCAGCCAATAGATGATCGCGATAGCGCCTACGCAAAGACGAACAGCCGGTAAAGATAATATCGTCTGCCCCCGACGCCCTAGACGCCTTAGCCATGTTGGCGGCTATTTCATCCAGCCACGGCCAGCGGTCAGCATCATCCAAGGCAATACCAGCTGACATTTTAGCAATATTTTCAGGCGGGTGAAAATCATCACCATCAAGATAGGTTGCCTGAAGCTGGTCAGCTAGGCGTGCGCCGTAGGATGATTTCCCGCATCCGGCGACTCCCATCAAGATAAAAAATCGAACCGGATGCATGTCTATTCCTAGAGCGAGGCTGTGATGCCACCATCAACATAAAGCGTATGACCATTCACAAAGCTAGCAGCAGCGGAGCTTAAAAACACACAAGCGCCAACAAGTTCATCCACCTGTCCCCAGCGTCCCGCAGGGGTTCGTTTTTCCAGCCACGCACTAAAATCTGGATCAGCCACAAGGGCTGCATTTAGCGGCGTATCAAAATAACCCGGCGCAATCGCATTACATTGCAGACCATGTTGTGCCCAGTCAGTTGCCATCCCCTTCGTTAAATTGCCAACCGCGCCTTTGGTTGCTGTATAGGGGGCAATACCAGGGCGTGCGAGCATTGTCTGAACAGAGGCAATATTGATAATTTTACCTGCGTTACGCTTTATCATATGGCGGGCGACTGTCTGGCCGACATTAAAGACACTGGTGATATTGGTGGTAAGAAGTTTTTCGAACATTGCTGGATCAAACTCATCGAGTGGCCCTCGATGTTGCATGCCAGCATTATTGACAAGAATATCTATCGGCCCGACGGTTGCTTCAAATTCATCAATCGATGTTTGCGCCTCGCTCAAATGACAAACATCAAATACAAGTTCATGCACATTATGTCCCGCACTGCGCAGTGTTTGTGCTGCGGTGTTTAGCTTACCGGCATCGCGGCCATTCATGATGATGGTTGCGCCTGCATTGGCAAGGCCGGTGGCAAAAGCCAAGCCCAGACCTTGAGAAGATCCGGTAACAAGAGCTGTCTTGCCGCTAAGGTTGAAAAGGTCAAGGCTAGGTAACACGGGGACATTCTCCTTGTCTGGTGTATGCGTTTAAAATAGACGCGAACATATAATGGTATAAGCCTATAGCATTTTGCCATATAAAGTATCCAGTGATTTAGTCTAACGAGCAGACGATTCAGACGTTTTAGGGAGTGCCAGCTAATGAAAACAATTGTGATTCACAACGCCAAGGATTTACGCATTGAAGATGATGTCGTGCCGGAAGTCGCGGCAGACGAGGTAGAGGTCAAAATTGCTGTTGGCGGTGTCTGTGGCTCTGACTTACATTATTATAATCATGGCGGGTTTGGCGCAGTCAGGCTAAAACAGCCTATGATTTTAGGGCATGAAGTGGCCGGTATCATCTCTCAGGTTGGCGCAGATGTCTCTCATCTTGCTGTCGGGGATCATGTTGCAGTCTCGCCCTCGCGCCCTTGCGGCTCATGCGTCTATTGTGCTGAAGGACGCCGTAATCACTGTCTGAATATGCGGTTTTATGGCTCTGCTATGCCCTTTCCCCACATTCAAGGGGCCTTTCGCGAACGCTTGGTTGCAAGCGCTTACCAATGCGCGCCAACAGGCAGCCTGTCATTAGGCGAAGCTGCGATGGCTGAACCGCTGGCAGTTGTATTGCATGGGGTACGCCGTGCCGGTGAAATGGTCGGCAAAAAAGTACTGATCACAGGATGTGGGCCAATAGGCATGTTATGCTTACTGGCAGCGCGCCGGGCAGGGGCTGTAGAAATTGTGATGACTGATATTGCCGAAAGCGCACTAGCAAACGCCCGCGATTGTGGGGCTGACCGCGTTATCAATACTAAGGATGAGCCTGAATTGCTGGCGGCTTATGGTGATGATAAAGGCTATTTTGATGTGATGTTTGAATGTACTGGCGCGGCGCCAGCTCTCATTGGCGGCCTGACAGCGGTGCGCCCGCGCGCTGTTATCGTCCAATTAGGGATGGGCGGTGATATGTCATTGCCGATGGTCATGGTAACAGCAAAGGAATTGGATTTGCGGGGGTCATTCCGGTTTCATGAAGAATTTGCAATCGGCATCGCCCTAATGGGGCAGGGGCTGATAGATGTGAAACCCCTTATCTCACACACAGTGCCGCTAGCAGATGCCGAACAGGCCTTTATGATAGCCACTGACCCGCTTCAGCCAAGCCTGAAAACACAAATTCAGTTTTTCTAGGTCAAGTCTTCTGCTGTTAGCAGGGAGATGCATCAAACTATGAGTGAAAAGATATCCCATTCGACACTGACATTATCGCAAGCTGGCCGTGAATATCTAAAAGTTGGGTTGCTGTCTTTTGGTGGTCCTGCTGCCCAGATTGCCCTGATGCATAAGGTGTTTGTTGAGGACAGGAAGTGGCTGACTGAAAAACAATATCTGAGTGCTTTGAATTTTTGCATGCTTTTGCCTGGACCTGAAGCGATGCAGTTATCAGCGTATATTGGCTGGAGGTTGCATGGCGTTGCAGGCGGTCTTCTCGCCGGATTGCTGTTTATTCTGCCGGGCGCTTTTATTATTGCGTGCTTGGCTGTTTTTTACGTTTATTTTGGCGATTTAGCATGGCTGAAGGCAGCTTTCCTTGGAGTGAAAGCAGCCGTCATTGTGATTGTGATTCAGGCGCTTATCAGGGTGTCAAAAAAAGCGCTGCATGGGAAGCTACACTGGCTTATTGCTATCTTTGCCTTTCTGGGTATTTTCTTACTTGAAATTCCATATCCCTTTATTGTGATTGCGTCTGGGATGCTGGGTTTCATGTATAGCGATATGACACCGGACAATACTAACATCACACCGTTATCTATCTCTCTTACGAAGACTTTTTGGACGTGTGGGTTGTGGCTTATTATGTGGCTTGCGCCGCTGATAATAATGGGCTGGATGACTAATTGGGGGTTCTTGTACGAGGTTGGGGCGTTTTTCTCCAAACTTGCGACTGTTACCTTTGGGGGCGCTTATGCGGTGCTTGCTTATATGTCTCAGGAAGTTGTGTTTGAGCTGAGCTGGCTAACAGCGCCTCAAATGATGGATGCTCTTGGTTTTGCCGAAACAACGCCGGGCCCTCTCATTCTGGTAACAGAATTTGTTGGCTTTGTTGCTGGCTATCAAAAAGCCGGCCTGCCGCTTGCATTTGCAGCAGCATTTACCGTCCTGTGGGCAACCTTTGTTCCCTGCTTTTTATGGATATTTGTAGGCGCCCCCTATATCGAATGGATTTCAGCACAACCAAGACTAAAAGGTGCCTTATCAACCATCACAGCGGCTGTTGTCGGGGTGATATTGAGCTTGTCTATCTGGTTCGGCTTGCATGTGATGTTTGGCACTATCACAAAGCTTCAAGCTGGTATGGCAACCCTATGGATGCCAGATTTTTCCACCGTTAATTTTACCGTATTATGGCTTACATTCTTGGCTGCTTATTTAGCGTTTATCCGCCATTTGTCGCTGCTATGGGTGCTTGGCATAAGCGCAGCTCTGGGCGCAGCGGCATCATTGCTGGGCGCCTCGGGCTAGGCCTGTTCCAGACGCTGCTGAGGGCGGCGGCTATAATTACTTTCGCCGCAGAGATATGCAGGTTTTGCAGCCCGTGCTTCCTCTGAGGTGAAGGCGGGGCTGTTGCTGAAACGCGCCATGCTGCCGGCAAATAATAGTCACCTTGGTTGTCTTATCAACATAATCAACGTCCGAATAATCGAATTCCTCGCCATGGATTTTTTTGAACTTAGAAATCATTGATGCCTGATCAGATATTTTGGTCTTGGCCATTTTGGCTCTCCAGCGGTAACCCAACTACCCCATACTATATTTTTCGGCAGCTTAAAGGCAAACGCCATAAACATATTTTTTGATTATTCAGCTCGATGACCCTTCTATTCAGGCAAGCCTAGTTTTTTGTAATCTCCTGATAAGAAGAACCAGCTTGACGTAATGATGAAAAATCCAAACACCAGTAAATGAATTAACTCAGCCGAGATAAGCCCAAGCAGAACTCCGGTTGCTAATGGGCCTGCTGCTGCTCCGATATCCCGCCAGGTTTGGTTTCTGGTGAATGCCGACATTGCATCTCCAGGGTAGATTTTTGATGCGGCTGTTGGAAATAACGTGCCAAGGGCGCCGCGGCAGATGACTAACGCGATTGAGCCCAGAATAAGACTTCCCAGCCCAACCAGCAAAAACCCAATACCACACAGAAACAGCATTGATAGCAGAGGCAGGGTAGCACCAAAATAATCTGAAATTCTGCCAGCTAGTGGGGCAATGATCATCTCGCTTACCCGGCGTGCTGCAAGGATAAGGCCGCCAATAATAATGGCTGTTTCTGGGCTGGAAAACTCAACCCACATTAACGCAATTGTAATTGTGAAGACGCCGTCTATCCCAAAGCCCATCCAAAAAATCAGACCATCTATTGAGCTAGGCTTTGGAATGGAAAATTTCTTTAAGGGCTGACCCGAAGGGCGCACTGGTTCATCCAGCTCCTTCAAAAAGAACGCCAGCCAAACGCCCAGAGCAGATACCAAGCCAACATAAATAAAGATAGTCTGGGGGCCAACATATGCTGCAAACGAAGTCCCTACTATCATGACAAGTAAAGGCCCGACTTGCTCTACCGACCGGCTTATGCCAATGCGGGTTCCGGTTCTGCTGGTATTTAACGAGGCATAATGCAACGTTACAATCAGCAATGCGGCATAGGATAAGCCCCAAACAATACGGCTAATGGTGAGCAAATAAACACCGTCCATAACCCCATAGGCCAGACTGGAAACTGCACCAAAAAAGGCCCCGATTATGGCGAGTTTTTTAATGCCAACAAACTGTCCAAATTCGACAACAAGATTATAGGTAAAGGTGCGTATGATACGATTGATCGCCAGCAGAAACCCAACCGCTACCATGCTGACACCGAACGCTTCTGCATTCACTGGCAAGATAACATAGATTAACGCGTCTCCCAGCAGAGAGACTGAGAGCACCCAAGATGAGACCCACACATTCTGGTGAATAAGCTTATCATGCTGCATGAAAGGGACCTTTGTTGCCGCTCTAAGTCATAGCTTAGGCATACTGGTTTATAAGAATAACAGTTTTTGACGGTGAGGCACTTATCTTTAAATCTCTCGGCGACTATAATATAAAATAATAGCGAATAATGTAATAGAATGGACGCTTTGAATGAAGCACGGACCGACTAAGTCATCTTTTGAACAGTTATTGGATGAAGCGCAATCATACGCTGGCAAAGGCGATATATTGCAAGCACGCTCTATTTATGCATCTCTTCTTTTTGATTATCCTGAAAATGAACAGGCAAAGCAGGGTCTTTTAGACCTACCAGAAGATGGCCCACAACCATCTGATACTCTTGTTCAAGAGATCCTTGACCTTTACTCAGACGGCACGGCAGCCGTTCTAAAACAGCGCCTCGATCACTTACTAAAAGAATATTCAGGCTCACCTATATTATGGAATATAAAAGGCGGATTAGAGAAGCAATTAGGCGATCTTAACAGCGCCATACAGGCCTTTGAGAGGGTTGTAATGCTGAAGCCAGCTCACCCAGCTGGCCATAGTAATTTAGGCGTTATTTTTCAGGAGCAGGGCAAGCTAACTGAGGCAGTTGAATATTATAACCGTGCCTTAATGTTTGAGCGTGATCCTTTTGCCTTTAATAATCTGGGCACAATTTTAAAG
>DGJU01000051.1:0-486 GCA_002387605.1 Alphaproteobacteria bacterium UBA4588
TTCATCCAAAAGCAAAACCTTTGGTTGGTTCATAAGAGCCATCGCAAACTCTAGAAGCTTTTGTTGACCAAAAGATAAATCACCTGATATCAGGTTTCTTTTTGAATAAAGGCCGACAAACTCTAATAGATGCTCTGCACGTTCCCGAATTTCACCGCGCCGACTTGCAAATAGTCCACTTCGTGAGCCCTTTCGGTGCGACACAGAAATTTGCATATTGTCGACGCAGTCCATTTTTGAATAAATCCGAGTCTGCTGAAAGGTTCTCAGCATGCCTAGGCGTGCAATATCACCAACTACCAAATTAGATATTTCTTGTCCGTCGAATTTAATCGAACCACTATCAATAGGATGATAGCCAACAATTGAATTGAACAGAGTTGTTTTACCGCATCCGTTTGGTCCAATGATTCCTGTGATACTTCCCTCTTTTACGGAGATGGAAATATCCACATTTGCTTTCACGCCGCCATAGGCTTTTGAGAC
>DGJU01000051.1:558-7992 GCA_002387605.1 Alphaproteobacteria bacterium UBA4588
TCGACCACAATACCAAACATCTCTGGATATTTAGTTTGCAGCCAACCCATGAGGCCTTGCTGGAAATAAACAATGTTTATTATCAGAATTAGACCAAGAGCCACCCATTGGAGGTTCAACAGGTATGTCCATGTTGTCTCTTTAATGACATGGAAAATAATTGCGCCAATAACAGGTCCCCAAAGAGTTCCTTTACCGCCAAGCAACACCATAGCAACCATGAAAATTCCAAATGTCGGGATAGGGTAGGCAACTTCTTTATCAATGAAGCCTGCCATATTACCGGCAATCGCGCCAATACAACCCATGAAGAATGCAGCAATGCCCCATCCAATCTGCTTATAAATTAAGGTTGGAATGCCCATGGCTTCAGCTTTATCTTCATCATCTCTGATTGCGTTAATTGCCAAACCAAACTGGGTAGAATAAAGCCACCGCAGTAGGAAGTGAGCCAAAGCCGCAAGAATAAAACAGAGAATATAGAAGAAGGTTGACCTAAACTCAATTTCGCCTGGGAACAGAGGCATCGAAATACCAGATGCACCGCCCACATAATCCATAGTGATCGTTAGTTCTGCTGCCGCAATGGCAAGACCAAGTGAACCAATCGCAAAATATGGGCCACGCAATCCGAACATGAACGTACTAAAAATAAGGGATAAGAGAAGCGCGCCGATACCGGCACAAATAATCCCAAGGTAAAGCCCAGAGAAATATTCTGAATCTGTGAATTCAGGCTTAATTGACCCCATCGCAGATGTATATTCAGCCATTCCGCCATCATAGAACATCGTGACTTGGACGATTGCAGAGATATACATCCCTGCGCCAAAAAAGGTGATGTTTCCAAGTGAGTTGTAACCCATCTGTCCACCAAGAATATCCCAGGTTGAGGCCATTAAAACCATCATCCAAAGATAGGCTATTGAGAGTGTATAATCGGGGAATAAAATCGGACCGAAGACACCAAATAAAGCGAGGCCGCCATATGTAATAAGGGTGTTTTTCTTTATCATTATCTTACAACCTGCCTGTTGCGTTTCATTGAAATCTGTCTCCAGATAAGAACCATTAGGAGTATGCTAACCGGTGCAGCAACTTCGTAAGCTGTGCCAATTATCATGCCAACATATTTTTCGAAAAGCCCGATGCCAAATGCTGCGGTTATAACCCCTGGCAGATTACCAAGCCCAGCTGCTGTTACAATCGCGAAAGACCGAACAGAGTAGGTGATGCCGTAGAATGGCTGAATAACCCAGATAATGGATACAAGGACGCCAGCGGCACCGCATAAGGCTGAATTGAGTGCAAATGTGAACGCATAAACTTTATCTGTATCTATCCCTAGAACACGTGCGGCGCGCGGGTCTTGAGCTGTTGCGCGAATTGCCTGGCCGGCACGTGATTTCTTCATGAAAATCACAACGGCTAAGGCGATGACTGCAGCAAGCCCAAGAGAAATAACCTTGGACGATGGTATTGTTACCATGTTGTCGAAGAAATCCCAGTTGGGAAGTTCCATATCAATCGTCTGAACTTCTGGTCCAAAAACCAAGTTCATTACCTGTTGCATCAAGAGCGAGAGGCCAAAAGTAGCAAGCAGAGACACGAACATATCTTGGTCGAGAATCCGTCTTATCATAAGGGCATAAATACCCCATCCATAAACGAACATAAAGACTATGACGATAATAAGAATGAGAGGAAGAGGGACGTTTGCGCTTGAGAGCGCAAGGGCTAAATACCCACCCATAATAACAAAATCGCCTTGTGCGAGGTTTTTAATATTCATCACCCCCCAAACGAGAGCGAGGCCATATGCGCTCAAAGCAAATACAGCGCCCACAAAAATACCCTCAAGAATAACTTGAACGTTAATGATTGGGGCCCACACAAAAAGCAATTGTAGATTGTCTAGCATGACCATCTCCAGGGAAATCAGAAAAAAAAAGGGAAAGAATGAGGGAAAACCTTAACGGTCTTCCCTCACAATTAGACAGTATTAGTAGGATACATTCCGTGGGAATGTCATATCCTTGAAAGACTCGACCAATGAGTAGCTGGCGTCTGAACCAATCTGACGCATGAACATTGGCTTCGCGATATTGTTACCATTCTCAGAGAACTTAATGTCGCCGTAGAATGTTTCCATTTCTACTGCAGCAATAGCATCTCTTACAGCATCTTTATCAAGGCTGTTAGCGGCTTCAAAAGCTTCTTTCCAGACATAAACTGCTGCAGAGGCCTGTGCTGACTGATATGGCACAGACGTGTAGGATGGATATGCTTTTTTGAAGTTAGTATTCCATTCGCCAGCAGACCCAAACATTGAGTCAGACTTTGACAGAGTTTCAACCCACTGTGTCGGACACAAGAAACCTGTTGCTGCTTTCGGGAACTTCTCATGTACTTTAGCAGCTTCACAATGTGTCATTGCAATCATCGGCACATTGACTTTCATTTCATCAATCTGACGTGCTGCTGTTGCTGCACCTTTTGAGTGACCAGAAATAATAAGAATGTCTGGCTTCAGTGCTTTCACTTTTGTGAGAGTTGTTGACATGTCTGACAAGTCAGCTGGAAGCTGGTCATCAATAATGATTTTCATGCCATATTCATTTAACTTATCAACAACACCTGCGCGAACGTCCATTGAGAACGGGTCGCCTTCAAATGCCATTGCAACACGAACTTCAGAAGGGTCTCTGAAATTCTTCTTGCGTTCTTCTGCAGCCATGTCAACAGCAGTAGCTAAGTATTGCTCAGATGTTGAAAGCACAGCGAACAGATACTTATAGCCTTGAGTGAAGAGTGAGCGCGATGCGCCTTCAGCTTCAACCATAGGAACACCGAACTTTTCAGAAACAGGCGCAATCGCCTTAGTCATTCCTGAGCTGTATGGTCCAAGCATATATTGAACACCATCCTGCTGGATAAGGCGCTCAGCAAGCTGTGCACCACGAGCAGGTGTTGATTCATCGTCATAATAAGTTACGGCAAGCTTGTAGCTTTTGCCATCGACCTTTACACCGCCAGCATCATTGATGGTTTTGACAGCAAAGTCATAACCGCGCTGGGTGTGTAAACCGTTTGTTGCATATTTACCAGTCAGTGAGATAGATGAACCGAGGATGATTGTATCCCCGTCTACCTTTGCCACTGCGGGTGTGATGGCGGATGCCGTAGCAAGTGCGCATACACCTGCGACTGTCATCAGAGCACGCATCTTCATGTTTTCCTCCACTAAAAAGATGTTTAGAAATTTAGTCTTATAGAACTCAGTGATAAATCAAAAGTAAATATTACCTATTTGGAAACTAATTTTTTCCATTATGGAAACATTCTGTTTTTTATGAAGAAATTTGCGTTTTTGTCTTGCTAAATAGCAATAAGTATTAATCAAGAAGGACTAGAATAATAGATAATCCTAAAAGAGCTATGGAACTTGCTTCGATTCTTGTGATGCGTTCTTTGAATATAAGAGCAGAGACCCCGAGTGTAATGAGGAGCTCAACTTGCCCGACCGCTCTCACAGATGCCACATTATGGAGTGAGAAGGCGATGAACCAGCAGGCTGTGGTGATTGCGCCAAACAGGCCGACGGGCCAGACACGTCGCCAATGGATAAATGACAGCGTCAATTCACGCCGTGCGATAAATAATAGGGCTATCCCCATAATAACTGTCTGAAGCAAGGTTGATGTGGCTGCCGATAGTGACGCCCGCAAAATAACATCACCTGACGGCAAGGCATCAGTTGCTGCCCGAAAGCTCACCGTGGAAAGCCCGAGAAACGCGCCTGCGGCAAGCCCGAGAAGAGTTTGGTAGGAGGTAAAGGCAGTGATTAGCCCTTTCATGCCAGCTTCTGACTTATGAAAGGAGAGCATCAGAACTGCCACAACACCGAGCCCGATTGCCAAACCAACCTGAAGGCTCACAACTTCGCCAATAATCAGGGCTTCAAAAATAGCTGCCTGCAAAACTTCAGTCTTGGAAAAGGCTGTCCCTGCTGCAAAATTCCGGTGATTGAATAATGTGATAAGGGCAACAGTAAAAATTACTTGGGTTAATCCGCCAATCGATACCCACAACCAGAAATCAGCTGTGAAGGTGGGGAGTGACTGGCCGGTATAGTAAACCCAGGCCGCAAGCCAAATAAGCGCAAAGGGCAGTGCGTAGGAGAAGCGGATATAACTCGCCCCAAAATCCCCAAGCACAGATTTCATTTGCTTCTGACCAGCAGAGCGTAATGTCTGGGTTGTCGCTGCAACAAGCGTAAGCACTATCCAAATTGACATAAGATTTAGGCTCCTAATGCCCTAGCGCGGCACATCGCCGGCAAGTGTTATCCGGTGTAACAATCGCCGATAGCCATGATAATCATTAACAGGGTAATGCAATACACACCGATTATCCCAGAGCGCAACATCGCCAGTCTTCCAGACAAGACGGCATTGGAATTCTTCTCGTATAATATGCTGATAAAGATAGGAGAGGAGGCCAGCGCTTTCATCGCTCGTCCATCCCTCAAAATGAGAGGCATGGCCTTCATTCACAAACAACGCCTTTCTGCCTGTTTCAGGGTGGGTGCGCACAACAGGGTGGATTCCCACAAGCTGGGCTTCATCAACATTAGCACCGTTTTCTGCAATGCGGTTAACCCGCGTTGCAGCTGCTTTTCCCTTGCCAGATATGCAAACAACTTTCAGGCCGCGCAAGGCCTCCTTCATGCCTTCGGATAGTGTTTCATAGGCACGATATTGATTTGAAAATAATGTATCACCGCCAATCGGAGGCAGCTCGCGGGCATGCAGCATCGTCGCCATTGGTGGTTGTGGCTGATAGGTTGTATCAGAATGCCATAAGCCGCCAAAATTCACAGTTTCATCTTCGCGCTTTAGCACAGGTGTTATCATATCAAAACCATCAAGCCCGTTCAGCAGGGGATAGGGCTGGGGAGAGCCTATGCGTGTGGCAAAATCAAGCTGTTGCTGGGGGGTGAGGGTCTGGTCTCGGATAACAATAACGATATGCTCCAGCCAGAGTGCGCGGATTTCTGCCATCTCTGCGTTAGATAAAGGCTGAGAAATATCGATATCATAGATAATAGCGCCCAGTGCGGGACTTATTTTTTCACTACGCATTATGCGGCTCCCTAGCTTTTCTTACCTAACACAGTCTCCACTTTTCGTCAGAAGACCGAGAAAAGCAATCACCTATCGGCAAAATGGTTATCTGTATTTTTTACCTGAAGAGACAGAATGCCATATTTCTATAATACTATAGAGAATACTATATCGTATGGGTGACTTATAGGGCGCAATTCTGTATCAAAGGGAAAGCGTGTATGATGTTTCATCGCAGACAACAAGGTGTATCATTTCTCATGAAAGTTTTGGTTACAGGTGCGGCCGGATTTATTGGCATGCACACAGTCATCCGGTTATTGAATGATGGTCATGAAGTTATTGGGCTTGATAATCTCAATGATTATTATGATGTAAATTTGAAGCGTGCGCGCCTGACCCATATTGGTGCGCCAAACCAGTTTAGCTTTTGTGAAGGCGATCTTGCTGATAATGATGCCGTAACCGAGCTCTTTCAGAGCCACCGCCCGCAGGTTGTGATTAATCTTGCCGCACAAGCTGGTGTCCGTTACAGCCTTGAAAATCCACATTCTTATATTCAGGCGAATGTTTTGGGTTTTACGAACATTCTGGAAGCCTGCCGTCATTACGATGTTGAAAATCTCATCTTTTCGAGCTCCTCGTCTGTTTACGGGCTGAATACCTCTATCCCTTTTTCTGAAGCGAGCAGCGCTAATCATCCGCTTGCTTTATATGGTGCAACAAAAAAGGCTAATGAGATGATGGCGCATTCCTATGCGCATTTATTTGGTCTTCCCTGCACAGGACTTCGGTTTTTCACTGTTTATGGCCCGTGGGGCCGGCCTGATATGGCACTCTTTTTATTCACTAAGGCTGTTCTTGCAGGCGAGCCGTTAGATGTTTTCAATCATGGGAAGATGGTTCGGGACTTCACCTATATTGATGATATTGTCGAAGGCGTTGTGCGGCTAGTCTCCAAGCCAGCAACAGCTGATGAGACTTTTGATACAAGCGCGCCAAATCCTGCGGCAAGTACAGCGCCCTATAGGCTTTTTAATGTCGGGAATGGTCAGCCGACACCCTTGATGGATTATATTGCGGCAATTGAAGATGCTACAGGCAAGAAAGCAATAATGAATTATCTTCCTATGCAGGCAGGTGACGTCATGACAACATCAGCTGATACAACATTACTTGGCGACTGGGTTGGGTTTCAGCCCGACACGCCTGTCGCAGAAGGGGTTGCCCGCTTTGTTGCGTGGTATCGTGATTACTATAACGGCTAACAAATAATTCAGCTGTCTGACATGCAGGGGATGAGTAGGTAAGGCTATACGTGAAAAATTGGAGATATCATGATGATTGCGGCCCTCATTCAGAAAGTTGATGCGGCTCAAACATGTCATAATAGCCTGACAGACAGACAATGGCTGCAGCCGCTATCCGGGCGCTGGTATGTGATAGCTGTTATTATTGCGACGAGCATTGCTGCTTATATGAATTATTATGTGCGTGCGAGCCAATATGATATTTGGCAGCAAAATCCTGAGATATTTGCTTTGGATGACGGAATGCAGCTCTTTACAACAGCTGATGCGGGCTATTTTATTGGCTTGGCACAGTCGATTAAACGCGATGGGAATTTTCAGACCTTTAATGAAAAGCGACTCTATCCTACAAACATAAACAGCATGCAGCTTGCCTCGCCGCCAGCATCTATTTTCGACGCACCGCTTCTCTCTTCTCTCATTGCGATTGTTGCAGATGGTTATTCTTCCAAAGCGCTTCTGAAAGCGGCTCATTGGCTAATTCCTGTGACCGCGGCAGTCACAGCCCTGTTTATTGTTTTTGCTTTTGGCTCAGTTGGTTACTGGCTGGAGGGCGCTCTGGCTGCTGCAGGTGGGGGATTGTCGCTTGCCTATATGACGCGTTCTGGTGCGGGGCGGATTGATACAGACCAGCTAAATCTCGGTTTTTTCTATCTCATGTTCGGGCTAGTTATTTTTGCTGCCCGCGCAAAATCATTGCGTACCTCACTTGCCCTTGCGGTGCTTGCAGGTGCTGTGATGTGGGTTTTTAATTGGTGGTATGCCAAACCTCTGTTTGGTTGGGCCTTTCTGATTGCGCTGGTATGGCTGTCTGCTGTGTGTCACCGAGACTGGAAGCGCAGCTTTTATCAAGCAGCTCTTTTCTGTCTGCTAAGTGGCCTTTTGTGGGGTAATATCGGGATTGGTCAGGGCTATTACCTCTCAGAATTAGGGTTTGGTGGGCTTGTCTTCCCTAATTCCTTTGTAACGATTACAGAGCTTACCGTTCTGCCTTTTCT
>DGJU01000001.1:0-10663 GCA_002387605.1 Alphaproteobacteria bacterium UBA4588
GTATTTTGCTCATTAATCCGGAAGTAAGTGGATAATTCCATCGGACAGCGCACGCCCTTTGGGATGTAGACAAACGAGCCATCTGTAAAGACAGCACAATTAAGAGCAGAAAAGTAATTATCAGACACAGGCACAACAGAGCCCATATAGCGGCGAACCAAATCAGGATATTCGCGGATAGCTTCAGATATGGGGCAGAAAATCACGCCAACCTTTGATAGCTCTTCACGGAATGTTGTTGCAACAGACACAGAATCGAACACGGCATCCACCGCAACCCCTGCCAGCATCTTTTGCTCATTAAGAGGAATGCCGAGCTTTTCATAGGTACGCAGCAATTCAGGGTCAACTTCATCAAGTGACTTTGGCCCTTCAGCAGATTTTGGCGCAGCATAAAAATAGATATCCTGATAATCGATGGGCGCTATATTCAGTTTTGCCCAATTCGGGGTTGGCATCTTTTGCCAATAACGATACGCCTTCAGGCGCCATTCAAGCATCCATTCAGGCTCATCTTTCTTAGCTGAAATAAACCGAATGACATCTTCATTCAGTCCCTTGGGTGCTTTTTCTGTTTCGATGTCAGTAACAAACCCGTATTTGTAGCTACCAGTAGCATCTTCAACAGCGGCGATCGTTTCGGTTGTTGCAACCATGCGATTTATCCCCTTCTTAGGATTTTAGTACTTCGGTATTGCCTGTTCCCAAAGCCGCCGTCGGCACCTGAAACAAACTTTCCGGATTAAATAATTCTGCGAGTGAAACTTCACTCAATGCTTTGCGGATCGCAGTATTTACGTGGTTCCAGTTACCGCCCATAAAACAGCCATTCCGCACCGAACAGGGGTCTTCAACCCCATCAACACAGGCGGTGAGCGCAATCGGCCCCTCAACAGCCTCAATAACCTCAGCAATGCTTATATTCATCACCGGACGGTCAAGATAGTAGCCACCCTTGATCCCGCGCGTGCTCACAACAAGCCCAGCGGCAACCAGCGTCTTGGTTACCTTGGCAACAGTTGTCTGATTCAGCTGTGTGTGCTGTGCAATTGCCGCACTGGCCAGAATCTCACCCGGCCGCGCTGCCATAACGCCCAGCACAAGAATGGCATAATCTGTCATCCTATTAAGCCGTAACATATTCTATCCTATTATCATGACTAACGAAGAAATCTGCCATTGTGTAACACAGATATCTCACTGTTTTTGCGAATGATTATCATATTCAGGACTATTTTAGTCCTGTAACGTGAGACATAAGGGAAACCGTTTATAAAACAAGTCTGTAAGATGAAAAATTTTCTGCATCAAAGAAAATAAAATTACCGCAAAATAATAGGATTGGTCAGCAGACGCAGGCAAAAGCCAGTCCGCCGCAATGATAAGACTCACCCGAGGGCGTAATAAATAGGGAGGATGCGAAACCGCGGCCTAGTTAAAGGCCTCTCGGCGGAGCTTATACCGGCCATCTGTCATCCCATCGAAAACTTCGTCAATATCAGGATGCCCAATAGGACCATTCTCGTCATCTGAAGTCAGATTCTGTTGTGAGACATAGGCTGAGTAGAAGCTATCAGAGTTTTCGGCAAGAAGATGATAGAATGGCTGTTCACGAACAGGGCGCACATCTTCAGGAATGGCGGCATACCATTCTTCAGTATTATCGAATTCTGGATCGACATCAACAATGACGCCCCGGAAAGGATAGTGTTTGTGCCGGACAATATCGCCAATGCAGAACACTGGCAAAGCCGCAACTTTAGGATGAAGAGTCATAAAATGCTTCTATGCGAGATTAAAAGCGGTCCTTAACTTTAAGAACCTGACGACCGCCATACATGCCAGTTTTCAGATCAATATGGTGAGGGCGATGTAATTCACCCGTTACCTTGTCTTCAACATAGGCATCATTGGTCAGCGAGTCATGTGCACGGCGCATATCGCGCTTTGATTTGCTGACTTTACGCTTTGGGACTGCCATGGTCCGCTCCTGTATATCGCTAAATCTGCCAATAAGCAGATATAAACTGAAACAAAAAGGGGAGTGGTGGAGCCAGACGGGATCGAACCGACGACCTCATGCTTGCAAAGCACGCGCTCTCCCAGCTGAGCTATGGCCCCACATTTACCCTTTAAAAAACCGATGCCGCCAAAAAAAATAGCGGCACCAGACGGTCGGGTGTTTATGATCGAAACACCTTAGAAGGTCAAGCCTCTTTTTACCCCAACAGACTGCTTTTAGCCTGAAAAAGAACCAAAGAGCCTTTTGATGCCTCCCTTAAGCAGCTGAAAGAGATGAAAGAGCCTCTTTAACAGCCGGATGAACCAACTCACCTTTGGCAACATTTAGGCCGCGTGCAAGATGTTCATCATCATGAAGTGCCGCAATGCCTTTGTTCGCCAGCGCCATGACATGCGGTAATGTTGCATTATTCAACGCTTCAGACGAGGTGCGCGGCATAGCCCCAGGCATATTGGCAACACAGTAATGCACAACGCCGTCAATGACATAAGTTGGGTCTTCATGTGTTGTCGGACGAGATGTTTCAGCACAACCACCTTGGTCAATCGCAACATCAACCAGCACTGAGCCTGTTTTCATGTCGGCCAGCATGGAGCGTTGAATAAGCTTTGGTGCGCTTGCGCCTGGTATCAGTACCGCACCAACAACCATATCAGCACGGCAGATAGCCTTACGCAGCGTTTCAGCTGTTGAATAGCGGGTTGTTACAGCGCCGCCAAATAAATCATCAAGATAGCGAAGGCGCGGCAAGGACCGGTCAAAAATCATCACTTTTGCCCCCATCCCAACAGCCATCTTTGCAGCGTTTGTGCCAACGACACCGCCACCAATAATCACAATATCGGCTGGATCAACACCCGGAACGCCTGAAATAAGAACACCGCGACCACCTTGATGTGCGGACAGATGCGCAGCCCCTTCAATAACCGAAAGCCTTCCCGCAACTTCAGACATCGGCGCCAAAAGCGGCAATCCGCCTTGTGCATCCGTAATTGTTTCATAGGCAATCGCTGTGCAACCAGATGACATCAGGCCAACCGCCTGTTGCTCGTCTGCGGCAAGGTGAAGATAGGTAAATAGAATCTGATTCGCAGAAAGCTGGCTATATTCAGATTTCTGCGGTTCTTTTACTTTTACAATCATATCAGCATCAGCAAAGACAGTGGCGGCGTCTGGAACAATTTTAGCCCCTACTGCGGCGTAATCTGCGTCCGACGCGGAAATTCCGGCGCCTGCGCCTGCTTGTATCAAAACATTATGGCCCGCCCGAACAAGTTCAGACACAGAGTTTGGCACAAGACCAACCCGCTTTTCATGGACCTTAATCTCAGTTGGAACACCTATTATCATGACATAACCCCTGTTCATTATATGAGTTGGTAGCGCCTACCCTGCACGAGAGCATTATCGCTAGATTACAAGAATAAGAATAGGGGAATTCACGCGAAATGTGCTGTCAAAAAGATGCAAGATTTACTGTTTTTTTCACATAAAATTTTACTAAATTAAGATTTAGTTGAATATTTATGCTTTTATATGATATTACTTACAATATAATTCGCTTAGTCATTATCAAAGAAACCTGCGTTTTGCTAACGCGCTGACAAGCACCTTATAGCGGCTCTTAATCGTAGAGAGACGCTTTGGCAGAGACAAGGAGAAAAACTATGGATAAAATTGATCGTTCCATTCTAACAATCCTGCAAGAAAATGCACGTATTGCAAATGTAGAGCTTGCGGACCGTGTTGGCCTATCGCCTTCTGCCAGCCTTCGCCGCGTTGGCCAGCTGGAAAAATCTGGCATTGTCAAAGGCTATCACGCTGATCTTAGTCTTGAAAAACTGGGGCACTCGGTGCTGGTTTTGGTAAATATTACGCTAGACGGGCAATCTGCCAATATGTTGTCTGAATTTGAAACCGCTGTTGGCAATGTTCCGCAAGTACTTGCCTGTTTTCTGCTGGCAGGTGAAAGCGACTATTTGCTGCGGGTTGCGGCACGCGATGTAAATGATTTCGGCAGAATTCATACAGAATTTCTGTCTGCCCTTCCCCATGTGATGCGGATGGAAAGTAATTTCATCCTTCGTGAAGTAACAAACAGAGGTCTTTCAGCCGAAGAGCTATAGGCCTAGCTGTGCTGCAACTGCTCACCATGCGCTCTTATCCGGTCCAACAGCGTTTGGAGTGCGGACCAGTCATCCTGTTCTGCAATCCTATCCCACACAGCTTCTACCTGCGATATCTCCAGACTAACAAGCTCTGCAGATTTCAGCGCCTGACGGATATCGTCTGATTGGCGTGGCCGAAAACCTGCTACCATCTTCTGCAAGGCTAAAAGGTCGGGCTGTGTGTGCCAGCGTTCATCTTTTGATGAAAGCGTCCCGCCATATAAATCCTGAAATAAAGCATCCCAGCCATAACGGCTTGATTGTGCCGCCTGATAAAACTGTTTTGTAAGCGCATCAGCCTGTTCAGCCGGCACCTCCTGCAGCCCCAGACGCCAGACAAGGCGGCGAGCAAGCGAGGCTTCCATTTGTGGGTAGAACTCTGCCAAAGCCTGCTGCATAACCTCTTGGTTTGTGACATGCACAAAACAATCAGCAAGCCGGCATAAAGCCCACAAAGCTGCTTCTGGCTGGCGTCCATAGGCATAGCGGCTTTGCTGATCAAAATAAGCGGCGGTAAATGCAGGGTCGCAATGCGGCAGAAACCGCCATGGCCCGAAATCAAATGTCTCGCCGGTTAGGTTGAAGTTATCAGTATTCATTACCCCATGGACAAAACCTGCAACCATCCATGCGCCAACCATATCTGCAACACGGGCAATAAGAGCTGTCAGCAATGCCAGATAGAGTGTGTCTGCGTCCTGATGGGGGTCACAATTAGGATAATGGTGGGCTACAACATGCCGGGCAAGAGCTTCTGTGGATTTATCATCACCAAGATAAGCGCAGCGCTGAAAACTGCCAATGCGGATATGGCTATTGAGCAACCGTATCATGACAGCTGAGCGGGTAGGAGACGGCTCATCATGCCGCATGAGCGCTTCGCCTGTCTCAATCACACTAAATGTTTGCGAAGTTGGCACATTAAGAGCGGCAAGCATCTCGGTTGCCATTATTTCGCGCACAGCCCCTTTAAGGGTTAGCTTACCATCTGCTGTTCTAGAATAGGGCGTTATACCTGACCCTTTGGTCCCAAGATCTAGCAGACGGCCCGTTCCTGCCTCACGCATTTGCGCAAATAAAAACCCGCGCCCATCGCCAATTTCAGGGTTATATGAGCCAAACTGATGACCGTGATAGCGCAGAGCAAGAGGCTGAGAAAAGCTACCTTCAAGCGGCCGGAAATGAGCAAAATGAGCAATCCAGCTTTCATCATCTAGCCCGCCAAGCCCAACTTTGTCTGCGGCTGCCTGATTACGATAGCGCAAAATTGCGTCCGGAAAAGAAGCCGCCTCAACCTTATCATAGAAGGCGGCGCCAAGTTGTTGATGAATTATTTCAGGCTGAAAACGGCTCATTATGCCACGGTCCTTATCATTAAAAAAAAAGAGTTACTTGCGGGACATGCTCACCTCTATCGCCCCACACCCTACCAGCTAACCCATGTCATTTATCTTTTTTTGTCCTTTTTTTCAAATTTCGACGACAAGGGCGGCAATAGAATAGACAGGCACGCACATTTCTTATCAGGCTAAACGATATCAAACAGTGCTGATAGTTAATCTGCGGCATTTTATCATAATCAGTGAAGGAGGTCACAGCATCATGTCTCAGCTTTTGAATGTCCTTGAGCCAATCCAGCATGCACATGGCCTGCCAAATGCCTGCTATATTAATGATGATATGTATAAGTCTGAACAACAGCAGATTTTTGCAGATGGCTGGGCTGCCATTGGCTTTGGGATAGATGTACCAGACCCTGGATGCGTAAAACCACTTGAATTTCTTGGGATTCCGCTATTATTAACCCGTACCCGTGATAATGTTGTGAAGGTATTTGAAAATGTCTGCCGGCACCGCGGGATGATTCTTGTTGAAAAAGCAGCGCGCCTTAACGGTCCTATTACCTGCCCCTATCATGCATGGTCTTATGATTTGGAAGGACAGTTGCGCTCAACACCTCATGTTGGGGGCCCAGACATCCATGAACATCACGATATTGTCTGCGGCTCACTATCCTTAAGCGAGGTCAGTTCTGTTGTATGGCGGGATGTGATCTTCATTAATCTGTCCGGAACAGCGCCGCCGTTTGATATTGTTGCCGAAGACTTACAAGCGCGGTGGTCAGAATTTGATAAACCACTGCATTTTAGCGGCGATGACAGCCTGTTTTCACTCATGCTAGACTGCAATTGGAAGCTTGCCGTTGAAAATTACTGTGAAGCCTATCACCTCCCCTTCATTCATCCGGGCTTAAATAGTTATTCACGTCTTGAAGATCACTATAATATTCTGTCACATGATTCCTTTGCTGGTCAGGGCTCATATGTCTATAATCCCCAGATATCTGATGATGGCCGGGGCTTCCCCTCATTTGAGGGTTTGTCAGAAAAATGGGATACGGCAGCTGAATATTGTGCTTTTTTCCCAAATGTCCTGTTTGGCGTTCATAAAGACCATGCTTATGCCATTCTGCTGATACCCAACGCGCAGAACAAAACAACCGAACATGTTGCTATCTATTATGCTGACGAGCAGGCATGTGATGACAGCTACGCCGATATGCGCGCTAAAAACACAGCCATGTGGAAAGATATTTTTATCGAAGACATTTTTGTAGTTGAAGGCATGCAAAAAGGCCGTAATGCGCCATCTTATGATGGGGGGAAATTCTCGCCCGTAATGGATTGCCCAACCCATCATTTCCACAAATGGGTGGCATCAGCACTGCTTGCCAAGCAAAACGGTCCCGAAAATCTAGGACGAGACTAATGCAAAAAATATCTAATATTTGACGAAATTGAACGTGCTAGAATCTTTTCGACTCTTCAAGTTCATCCTGAAATATTGCACTGAGCTTGCCAGAGAGAACATAGTCAGTAATGAAATCACCAAGACGGATAAATTCGTTATAGAAGCGCGTGCCCTCTGCGTCCTTTAATCCTTGAAAATTGGAAGACATCTGACGAACAAGAGACAGGTCTGATAAGGGCGGGGCTAACACAACATTCAAGCCTTCCAGATTTTCTGAAAGTTTTGATAAATCGCGCTGACCTGGCGGAATACGGTTCGGCACGATAATCAGATGCGGTGTAATTGTAACATTGTTTTCCTTGCGTTCATCCATTTCCCTGATGAATTCAATGGTTGGGCGTAAATCTGCCCAAGATAAGGACGTAGGAACAATAATACATTCACATATCATGGCAATTTGCCAGACATTTCCGGGCCAGCCAGCACCGGTATCAACAATCGTCAGTGATGTTTCTTCGGTGCGCATCCGGCGTAAAATACTATCAACGGTGACCAAGCTAAGGCCATCAAATCTATCGCTTACGGGGAAATGGCGGACATCGCCTTCCTTGGCAAGTGGCTCAACAAGTTCAAAAGCTGTTCCCTGACGATCAGTATCCAGCAACTGGACAGAACGTTTTGGAAACCGAATGCGAAAATAATCAAACAAAAACGCTGATATCGTGCTTTTACCTACGCCGCCCTTGATATTTCCAACAAAGATAGATTGGCCTTGGTCCATAATATTCTCAATCTAAAGCAGCACGATGCGGCATAAAAAATTCATGATGGTATAATAGTTAATCATTACCCCACATGCGTTATTATCTTTATCGGATAGAGGTGAGCATTATCTGCACATATCCGCATTAAACATATTAACAACTGCAACAATGTTGCCACTTACTACAAAAAACTCTCATTGCCTATTATTTTAGTCAAAAACCCTGAACTTTAGCGGCACCTATTATGCCGTATCATGAGCATCAGCGAGTGATTTCGCCTGATTATAGAGCATTCGTGTTTCATCAACATAGACATCGCGCGTGATATATCCTGTGCGGAACATGTCTTTCAATGACATCATACTTTGCTCAATAAGCCTCAACTCATCGGTTATGGGCGTGGTTTCAGGCAGGGGAGCCTGATTTTTTGGCTTTGCAGGCGTGGTGCGGCGAAACACTTTGAAACCCTCTTCATCGTCTGACAATGACATCACAGAAGAGGAAATAGACTGACCTTTGTTTTGGCCCTCATCTAACGGGCTCTTTGGCATGCCATCAATAGAGAGCTGTTGTGCCAGTTTTTCCGCCTCATTATCTGGGGCGCTATCTGGCATAGGCTCTTTGACAGGCCCTTCAATATTCGTGAGCTCAGTAATACGTGGCTTACCTTGGCCATGCATTGTGGGGTCAGTATCACCTGACATGTGAGAGGCACGCGGCACATCATTGCGCTTTGCAGTCCTGATAATAAGAAGCAGAATAAGAAAAAAGGCCATGACGATACCACCTAGTATCATCACTTCCTGTTCAGCTGCCATAATGCCTGCAACACCTGCAAAATCCACCGTAAACACCTTACGCTAAGCTTGGTTAATTATTGTCGTATTATAGAGTGATTAACCAGATGAGAACAACCCTAACTTCCTTCTGGAATCATAAAAACATATCCTTATCTCGGTGATGCGCCTTGCCCGCACTGCTTAATCGAATAAAGAGAACGAAGACAGACCTCCTGAATTTTCTTGCGCCGTAATAGATAGCGTTTCACAAGTAACTAACAAACAGACACAAGATGAGCCGCATATCAGAAGAGAAGAATTGGTGCCATGCAAGATAAAATGACAATGCCAGAGACTGTTTCATTCCACCGGATGGATGAGGGAACAGAAGACGATTATGCCCTGCTTCACAAACAGGAGCAGAATTTTATTACTGCCCTGCCCAGCCGTATCGTCAGTGCCTTAGAAAATCTTGAACATTCACTGTCCGGTTATCAGGTATCACGGCTTGAACATTCACTCCAAACAGCAACACGCGCTGAACAGGGCGGAGCTGATAAAGAACTCATCGTTGCAGCGCTTATTCATGATATTGGTGATGATTTAGCACCAGAGAATCATTCTCAGATGGCAGCAGCAATCATTCGCCCCTATGTGCGGGCCGAAGTAACTTGGATTTTAGAGATGCATGGCGTCTTTCAGATGTATTATTATGCAGATAAAATAGGTTTGAATAAACATGAACGGGACCGCTGGCGGGACCATCACTGGTTTGATAGTTGTGAGAAATTTTGCCGCGACTGGGATCAGGTATCCTTTGACCCGTCCTTCCCTTCCAAGCCATTAGATTATTTTATTCCCCTGATATATGAGATTTTCTCACGCCCTGCTTTCAGCCCCGACATCATAAGCTCAGACACATAATAGGTCACATGAAACGAGAGAGAGAATGTTAGGCTGGCTGCGCACAAAACTATTCGAACAATCAATTACAGATGCCTATTCGCGCCGGTTAAACCAGCAAGGCGCCAGTGCATCTGGTGTATTCTGGGCCTCTCGTTTAAGTCAGCAGGCTAGATTTGACCACGCATTGATGCTGCTGGCAGCAAAATGGCATAATAGCACAACCATTTGCGATATCGGATGCGGCTATGGCGCTCTTTACGAATTCATAAAGAAAACACCTCGATATCAGTCTTTTGGCTATCAGGGCATCGATATTAACAAGGATATGATTGCCGCCTGCAAAGAAGAATTTGGTGATACAGCGCCTTTTTCGCGCGCCCGCAGTCCCATATCGCAGGTTGATGTCGGTCTTTATATTGGCACATTCAATCTCTGCCATGCGGATAATTACATCCTGTGGCAGGATTATATCCTTGGTCAGCTTGAAAAAAGCTGGCCTAAATGTCGTGGCGGGCTTGTTCTGAATATGACAAGCCGATCGAATGCGAGCATTCACAATCAGATATTTTATGTTGAGCCAGCTGCCTTCACAGCCCGCTTGAAACAGCATTTTGGCCCGTCAGTCACAATTACCGCCCATGCGACACGTTATGTGGATAACGATACCATTTTCGTAATTTCCCGATAGGGCTGTTATCGCTCTCTTGGAGCCGAACAACAGCTTTTATGTCTCATTTTAGCAACAATATCTGCATAAATCGTGCGCTTGGCCTAGACTTTTCTTAATTACCACTTGTCCTAGAGGCCTCAATGCCCTAAATGCTTGGTTGTAGCCTAATTGCTACACGACGATATTAAGTACTACCTGCCTGATTTTTGCCTACCTAGGTTCAAACGAAGACAGAGATGTATTTATCATCGCCCTGTCACTGATGAGCTGAAAGGAACTAACATGGCATCAGGAAAAGTAAAGTGGTTTAACCCAACAAAGGGTTTTGGATTTATCGAGCCAAGTGATGGCGGCCAGGATGTGTTTGTANNGTCACAGCTGTTCAGGCTGCTGGTCTGACATCACTAGAAGAAAACGCAAGCATTAATTACGAACTTGAAGAAGGTCGTAATGGTAAAGTTGCAGCTGTTAGCCTTGAGCTACAGTAAAGTATAATCACACTGAGAGGAATTAAGATGGCTTCGGGAAAAGTAAAATGGTTTAACCCAACAAAGGGTTTTGGATTTATTGAGCCAAGCGATGGCGGCCAGGATGTGTTTGTA
>DGJU01000001.1:10687-36590 GCA_002387605.1 Alphaproteobacteria bacterium UBA4588
GCTGCTGGTTTGACATCACTTGAAGAGAACGCAAGCATCAATTACGAACTTGAAGAAGGTCGTAATGGTAAAGTTGCAGCTGTTAGCCTTGAGCTACAGTAAAGCGCGATCTTAACAGAACGCATTTTATGAAAGGCTGACCTTACTGGTCAGCCTTTTTTTTGTTTAGGAGCCAGAAATGAACACACAACAAGCCCTCACAAAGCGTCTCTTTTATGGAACCATAACCACCATTTTCTGCCTTTTCCTTATTGCAAGCCATCCCTCGCCTTTATCAGCCCATACAGCGCCCTGCTTGCTTGCCGGCAATACAGCTGAGGCAATTATGGCTTATAATGCCTGCAAGGCTGAAAGCCAGGCAGGAACAGCTAACACAATAGCCGGTAATACTGATACCCATCAGCAAGAGGCAGAAATCCAGCGCCTGCAGAGCGAAAACGAAAGGCTTCGCGCACAACTCGATACGGTACGTATGACATTATTTGAGCTTCTCCAGAAGCTAACGACACAGTAGGGATAACTGCCTCACCGTCAGGACTTATCCTTGGGCGTTGCGCCCATCATCATCTTTAGCGCTGAGCCAAGCCGCGCCTTATCAACAGCGCCTACAGCGCGCATGGTTGCTATCTTATCATCAAGTTTATTCTGCTGGCTATCCAGCAACACTGAAACGCGCTTAGCCCGCGCCTGAGCTTCAGTCTTTTCACGAGAAGATGGCTGGTCAGGTGCTTTATTATGCTTATCAGTCATCATTATTGCCTTTATTTCCTGCCCTTAGAGCTGATAAAAGAGTTTTGGTATCATAGGTTCTTTTTCTAACTATAGCAGAGAGACAGAGGCGTAAAAGATGGAATTTCTCATTTTATGGGTTCTAAGCGGCACTATTATGGATAGTGGTCTGCGCTACAAGGATGCTGGCGAATGTTTTGCCACTGCCCAGAATTTAGGAAAAGACCTACGCTATGTTGGGCTTTCGCCGCCGCAATTCACTTGTATACCTGTCAAAAAAGGAGCAGAGCTTCGGCTTTATCCCGGGCAGCAAGGGAGCCGCTTTCCCTTTTAAAAAAGGCAGTTTCGCACCCTCTTCATGAGGACAAAAAGGGGAGTTGGGGGTATTACAGCGTGATGGTAGAGCGTACTGGGATTGAACCAGTGACCCCTACAATGTCAATGTAGTGCTCTCCCGCTGAGCTAACGCTCCATCACGCTTCGGATAACGTGCTAAAAAAACAGGCTATCGAGCCATTTGGTCTAATCATTTATCCAAGCCAAGTCAAGCATGCTTGAGATAACAATGCCTTGTCAGAACCACAGATAAATCAGCCCAAGATAAACATCGTATCTATTTGCAAAAGGGGTGGCATAACATTATCCTGACAGCCCTCTTTCTTGACTCTCTTCTGGCCTCTCTTCTGGCCTTTCACAGGAAAGACTTCTATCCTCACAAACATGAATGATTCACGCCCCAACAGACTGCCAGACAGTGAACAGCTTGATGCAGTCCTACTATCTGATGCAGATATTCCTGCACCACGTATTCTCGGCGGAACTGGCCGATTAGGGCCGGTAATTTTTTCTGTGCCGCATTCAGGACGGTATTACTCAACTGACTATTTTACCGCGATAAATTTAGATATGGCCCGGTCTCTTGAAGATACCGGCACGGATATTATTGCACGTCCACTCGCATCTGAGAGCCGGCCTGTTCTGATAGCAGAATGCAGCCGGGCTTTATGTGATTTGAACCGGCCTGAAACAGCCCTTGACCCGCTCCTTATTGAGAAAATAGCGCCTTCATCAGACAAAATATTCGGCGCCCATATCAAAGCTGGATATGGCGTGATACCGCGTCTTTCTGCCTCTAAAACGCCGCTCCATAACAGACAGCTTTCATCTGCTGAAGCTGAGGCGATCCTGCAAAAATTCTACCGCCCTTTTCATCATAAGCTCAGCGAATTACTAGCCATAGTTCAGCGTACTCATTCTCATATTATCCTAATAGATATTCACTCCATGCCAGCAGAGCAGGCACATATTCGCGGCCCAGTTCCTGACGTTATCTTTGGCAATCTTTATGGTGCGACGCTTGCTGACAGGCTTGTTGAGACTGTTGACAAGATAATGACCACTTCACGCTATCACTGGCGGTGGAATAACCCTTATGCCGGCGGTTATATTACCCGCCATTATGGTTTGCCAGAGGCCTCATCTGCCCGCAGAACGCCCGCAAAAGGCACCATCTCAGTCCTGCAGGTTGAAATTAACCGCGGGCTGTATGTCGCACCGCCCTATGGTGTGCACTCACATAAGATAGCCGAGATAACCAGCCTGCTTGATAGGATAGCAACAGCCTTAGCATCAGCCAGCAGCGAATAATTTATGATTTTACGTAAGGGTTAGCACCTTTGCGCATGACCATCCGCACAGGAACACCTTGCAGCCCGAAATCATTCCGCAACCCACCAATAAGATAGCGCAGATAACTTTCCGGCATATCCGATGGACGGCTGGTAAATAAAGCAAATGTCGGGGGGCGTGTCCGGACTTGTGTCATGTATCGGATACGAATGCGCCGGCCTTGTGAGAGTGGCGGCGGATGCGCTTCAAGCATGATTTCAAGCCATTTATTCAACCGGCCGGTTGAAATGCGTGTATTCCAGATATTATGAACCACGTCAGTTGCCTGCATCAGCCTGTCAAGGCCACGGCCATACAGTCCGGATATTGGCACAACCGGCACCCCGCGCATTTGGGCAAGTGAGGTGCTAAGCCGGTCTTTAATAGCGGTAAGAGCGGCCTGTTTATCAGCAACATCATCCCACATATTTGCCGCAATAACCAATGCCCGCCCTTCATCAGCAATATGACGTGCAATCGCCATATCCTGTTTATGAGGCGGTTGACGCGCATCCAGCATCAACACACAGATTTTAGCAAATTGAATGGCACGTTCTGCGTCATTCACCATCAATCTTTCGACTTTATCAACAACCCGTGCCTGACGACGGATACCGGCTGTATCAACCAGCTGGTAATCCCTATTCTCCCAGCGGAACGGCAGCGTAATAGAGTCACGCGTAATCCCTGCTTCAGGACCAGTTAGCAATCGCGATTCTCCGACAAGCGTATTCACAAGGGTAGATTTTCCCATATTGGGCCGGCCAACAATCGCAATCCGAATAGCAGAATTTGCCTGTGGATCTATCCAGACATCAGGCTCTTCACCTTCAGGCTCTTCAAAGTGAATTTCTTCTTCGTCAACAGGCTCATCCTCACCAAACAAGGTCGCTTCAAGCCCAAGCTCGCGGCCGACAGCCAGCAGAGCATCAAAAATATCAGATAAGCCATCCCCATGCGCCGCCGAAACAGGAACAGCTTCGCCAAGGCCAAGTTGCCATGAGTCAGCAATGGCTTCAGACCCCTTCTTTCCTTCGCATTTATTCGCAAGCAGGATAACAGGCACCCCGCTTCTGCGAATCTCACGCGCGAAATAAACATCATCTGGCAGAATGCCTGACCGACCATCAACAACAAGAAAGGTAATATCAGCTTCGGTAATCGCCATTTCAGTCTGTTGGCGCATGCGAGCTTCAAGAGTGCCTGACTTTGCCTGCTCAAGTCCGGCAGTATCAATAAGCTTAAAGCGCATACTGGCAAGATAAGCATCACCCTCCCGGCGGTCGCGTGTAACGCCCGGCTGATCATCTACAATAGCATGACGCTTTCCGGTCAACCGGTTAAACAGGGTGGATTTTCCAACATTAGGACGGCCAACAATGGCAACAGTTACAGCCATCAGATTAGCGCATAACTGTTAGATTGCCGCTCGACGAGAGCGTAACAAAATAACCAGATGCAGCTGTCGGCGGCGTATCGAAAGACCCGCCGATGCTAGTTGAGCCAAGCGCGTTACCATTCATCGCATCAAACCGGGATATCTGGCCATTTTGTGACAGCAGCAAAACCTGACCAGAGGCAACAATAGGACCAAGATAAATTGGGCCGTCATCGCTAACAGCCTTGCCCTCTGGCAGGGCTCCTTTGAGCTTTGATACCCATCTAATCATGCCATCTGAAAGCCGCAGCGACACCAAACGCCCTGTTAACGTAACAAGATAAACACTATCGCCTGCTATCCAGGGAAGCTGAGAGCCAGCAAAAGGATGCTCCCACGCCATAAATCCTGACTGAGCGTCAAACGCCGCAAATCGTCCTGCTTGACTGATAACATAGACTTGGCGTCCATCATGAACCGGATGCGCCAGAATATCGCCAAGACTTTCAAGCGGCGTATTTGGCAGTAAACTAGCCAGCGTGTCTGTCCATAATATATCGCCTGTCTGAATTTGATGAACCGAAACCTCTCCGCCAGCACCAGCAAGCACAAGCTCGTTAGCGTTAAAAGCTGGGGAAGTAGCGCCATAAATAATGGTATTAACGGGCAGTCCTGTGCGTTGCCAGAACAGCGTACCATCGGCTAGTTGGTAAACAAAAACGCGTCCATCCATGTCTGTTACAGCAATAAGTTCAGTACCAATGATTGTAGGACCGCCCCGCAACGCCATATCGTGGGTAACATCCCACAAGAGCGCGCCTGTTGCGATGTCCATAACAGACAAACTATTGCGCGATATATGGGCAGCAACAATTGTATCGGACGCTGCTACACCGCCAGCAATACCCGGGTAAATGTTCTGCTCATCAGGGTTTAATTCTGCTGACCAGAGACGGCTTCCTGTTTCCAAATCAAATGCATTTAAGACGCCATCACCGCCAAGTGCCAACACCCTACCCCCTGCAATGACAGGCTGGGGAAGCTGATTAAGATTATTATCAACAGACTCAATTTTCGCTGACCATAATTTGCGTAATGGCAGGTTAAGGCTCAGATGAGCGCCATTGTGACCTGAGGATATGCCCGGATGACCAGATGCTAGATTTTCAGTTGGCGCGCCAAGTATAGCCGGTGAGGCCGCACTATCAGGGTTAACAGCAAAGCTTTGCGTCTGAGATAAAATCGCTTCACGTTCACCGGGCAGAATAAGTTCACTTTCAGAACAGGCGCCAAGATGCACAGCAGACAAGCCGAGAAGCATAAATCCAGTAAGGCGGGCCGATATGCAGCGCATTAGCGTTCCCCTAAAATCTTTTTCAGCTCTACACTACGCTGGCGCAGCGGTGCAGATATATCCGCAAGCTGTTCAATCTGGCCTAGTTTTTCCTTCGCTGCCTCTATCCGTCCAGCTTGCACATCAGCGCCAGCCGCCGCCTCTAGCGCCAGACCCTGAAACGGTCCTGACCCCTGTGTGAGCGGCACTAGCATCGCGATAATATCATCTGCTGTCCGGCTGTCCGGTACGTTCATTGCTGCCAAAAGCAGAGCAAGGTCACGGTAAAGAGGCGCGATATCATCATTCTTGGAGAGCGCAAGATAAAGCTCTTCAGCCGCCTGCTTATCGCCAGAGTTCGCTTTGTCTGATGCAATCTTAAATTCAGCAAGCATCTGATATCCTTCGGTAAGGTCATCGCGCCCTACCTCAAATGCCGCTGCGGCATCATCACCCATCATCGCCTGATAGAATGTCTCTGCAGCCTGTTCATTCTGGCTAGCCTGCCATTGCTTATAGGTTTGTGTGAACACCACAACCGCAATAACCAAACCAGCAACAGCTATGAGATATTTCCCATAGCGTGCCCATAACGCAGACATCCTGTCCTGCTTCAATTCTTCATTAATTTCATCAAAAATATCAGCCATAATTGCCTCGACAGTGCCTATTGCTAGAATGCGTCCTCAACAGAGGTTTATTGTGTCAGGCTGTTATACTGTTTATTCTGTATGTTTTTCCAGTGATTTGTTTACCAAATGACATAGGAATTTTGCTTCGCTACTTTGTTATTTGTTATCAGAGCAGTCTTGACCTTACTTTCAGAACAGGTCAGTTTTTAAAATGAGCAAAAAACTCTGCCATGCTTGTAGCTAAAAGGATATGTATTTAACGCATTATGTCACTTCATCACCTGACACGAAAAAAAGCGAAACCTCTATATTTTACGCGCATTGAGCTGTCTTCTATCTTGTCTGCCTATTCGGTGCGTGTTGCCTCCGGTGAATGGCGGGATTATGCCTTAGACCACATCAATGCCAGCGCAATGTTCTCAATATTTAAACATGCCCACGAACATCCCCTCCTCACAATTGAGAAAAAACAGCTGAAGGGACAGGATAAATCTCAGTTTATTCTTCAGGACAAAAATAAAATATTGTTCAAGACAACCCGTCTGCCAGATCTTATCTCATATCTTCACCGCCTGCCCCGGCTTATCAAAGGATAGCCCTAACCAGAGGCTAGCCTTATCCTTTTACCAGACAGAAGAGCTGTTTCATCTTGCCTTCATCATAAGCATAATCTAAATTAGAACAAAACAAGAACAATATAAAATGAATAGTACAGAATACTGGGGGGGATAATAGCGCAAAATGGGGGCTTTCAAGGAAAAACACCTGAAGAAATCAGACCAGATAAAGCCTGTCACATTGGCACAGCTGGATGAGCAGGCTTTACATATATTTTGCTGGTGTAATCGTTGCGGGCATAATGCAGAACTGCCGCCTGCACCGCTTATCGAACGCCTTGGGCCGCTTTTCCCCGTACCCGAGCTAGGCGTTCATATGCGGTGTAGCCATTGTGGCACTCAGGATGTTGCAACCCGGCCTGCATGGCCTGCTTATGGCGGACAGATTGCACGCCATGGGTAGGATTCTTCTATGGACAAATTATACCTGATGGGCCATCATCTTACCGCTGGAAGAGGCAGAATTACTGCGTGACACCTTATCCTTGCGATCTAATTACTGTGATGCAATCCCATAAAAAGGGCTTAACTTTATGACCTCCACCGAAGTCGAAAAACTACAGCGCTATTTACGCCACCGTTTTGGCAATAATGATATTTCACTGGTACATCGCCCTGAAACAGGTGATTCTGCTGAATTCCAGCTAGATGGCGAGACTTTCGGCACTGTGTATCGTGACGATGAAGATGATGATGTTTGCTATAACATCAACATCATTGTCTTGAGTGAAGATCTAGATTAACAACCAGCGCCTTTATGCTAGCTGGTCACAAAGCCTGCTAACCAGCTTGTCTGGGAAAGCATAATCGCTGCGAATCCAAGCATTAGCAAGCCTGTTATCACATCAACAATACGCCAAGAACGCACACTACTCATCAGCGGGCTTAACAGAGTTGCGCCATAGCCAAGAGCTGTAAAAAAGACAAAGCTGGCACTCATCGCCCCAAGCGCAAAAGCGCCTTTTTGCTCGCCAGCATAAACCGATGAAAGCGTCCCAATAAGCACAATTGTATCAAGATAGACATGCGGATTAGCAAATGTCAGGATAGCAGCGGTGCTCAGGACAAGTTTCAGGCTAGAAACAGCATCTCCAGCTAATGCCGCAACTGAGCTGCGGGCAGCCTCTCGCAGGCGCAGAACACCATAGCCCCCAAGCCATAAGGCAGCGCCGCACAGCATAAAATCTGCATATTTCTGAAAAATCGGCTCCAGCAAAGCGCCAAGCCCCAAAACCCCAAGGCAAATAAGAAAAGCATCCGAGACAGCGCAAAACAGGATAAGCGGTAAAATATGCTGCCGTTTTAAACCCTGCCGCAGCACAAATGTATTCTGGGCGCCGATGGCAAGAATGAGCGACAGGCTAATCAAAAAACCGGCAAAAAAAGCAGACCCGCCAAACAATGCTATTCCCCTTTAAAAAACGTCTCGCACGTTAAAATGCCATATCGATATTCTATACCCTAACTAACGATAAGTCAGGAATCAGTAAAGGAGAGGCCTGCCTCTCCCTTACCTTCATCGTGACCAAGGGGATTGGTCATCGGCGAATAATTTACCATCCAGTGCGGTCGATAATCATCTGAGCAGCGGGCGATAATTTTGCAATTGTGCTAATCGGAAGCTGGTCAACATTAAATTGTCCCCAAGAAGCAACCTCATCATCCGCTGAAACTGCTGGATTAACAGGGTATTCGTAATTTACAGAGGCATAAATCTGCTGGGCTTCATCACTTGTGAGCCATTCAAGAAACGCCACAGCGTCTTGTTTATTGTCCGACGTTTTGACAATGCCGCCTGCAGAAATATTCACATGCTGTCCGCGGTCTGCCTGATTAAGGAACACAAGGGTGAGTGCTTTTGCCCAGTCCTGCTGTTCTGGCTGTTTGGTATTAAATTTCATTTTGCCAAAATAGTAACTATTCATAATCGCAATATCACATTCACCAGCCCAGATAGCCTTTGCCTGCGCGCGGTCATTTCCCTGTGGCTTGCGGGCAAGATTACTAACAAGGCTATGCGCCCATGCTTCGGCTTTTTCTTCGCCGTGATGTGCAATAAGAGACGCCAGAAGGGCACGGTTATACACATGACTGCCTTTGCGGGTACAAATACGGCCCTTCCATTTCGGGTCTGCCAAATCTTCAATTCGGCTAATCTCGCCATCCTTCACAGCATCAGACACAACAATAATGCGCGCCCGCAATGACAGTGCTGTCCAAGTATCAGACGCATCCCGCAAATGGGCTGGAACATTTTTATTTATCACAGGTGAATTCAGCTTATCGAGCAATCCTGTATCGGCTAACTCTTTAACCCGGCTCACATCAACAGTTAGCACAAGGTCGGCTTTGGTTGCCGCCCCCTCAGATTTCAGCCGCGTGACAAGCCCCTTTGGCGCATGGACAACATTAAATGTTGTTCCCGTCTTGGCCGAATATTCTGTTAAGAAAGGCTCAAGCAAAATGGGCGACCGATAGGAATAGATATTTAGCTCGCCAGCCAGTGCTATTGTGCTGCCAGCGCCAAAACTAACGGCAAGAGAGGCAGAAATAACAGCTGCCGATAGAGCAATTTTTCCTGTGCGGGAAAGACTGCCTGACATTTTTTTAACAGAAGAGAGTGACATGATTGAAGACACCTTTGTTGCGAATGATTATTAAACTCACTATCAACTAGCAAACTAAAAAGAGAAGATCAACAATAAAAGACCAAATTAGTCCTGTATTCAGAAGAATAATTTTTTATTATTTATTTTCAATGAATTATGAATTAATAAACTGCTTAATCTGCTACCTATTATTGCGGCAAGACGTAATCAGCATAAATTTCCCGTAAATCTTTTTTGGAAATTTTACCCGTCGGCGCAAGGGGCAATCTATCGGTGAGTACAATATCATCAGGCACCTGCCATGATGAAACATGCTTTCCGATAAGCGCTAAAATACCGGCTAGGTCAGCTGTGCTCTCTGCTTCAGGAACAACAATTAAAAGAGGCCGTTCACCCCACTTCTCATGCGGCACGGCAATAACGGCACATTGACGAACATCGGGGTGAGACATTGCGATATTTTCGATATCAAGTGAGCTAATCCATTCACCCCCCGACTTAATCAAATCTTTGGCGCGGTCGGTAATCGTAAGACAACCGCGTGCATCCAAAGTTGCAACATCACCAGTGCCAAACCAGCCATCAGCATCGATAGCAGACGCTGTTGCTGCATCATTCTGATAATATTGTGAGATGGTTGAGTTACCCCGGACGTAGAGTTCACCCGGGCTCACGCCATCATGCGCAACAGCCGCCCCATTATCATCAACCAACTTCATCTGGACACTAAACAGACGCCGCCCTTGGGTAAGTTTGAAGGCATCACATTCTGCTTTAGGACCAGATGCCATCCCTGCTGGCAGGTTGCCTTGCGTGCCAAGCGGGCTTAATTCTGTCATCCCCCATGCATGACAGATTTCAACGCCATTTTCGCGGTAGGCATCTATAAGTGACTGGGTGACAGCTGATCCACCAATAACAGCATCACAGAATCCGTCTGGTGCACGGCCTTTTTCCTGAATCGTTGCAAGCAAGCCCTGAAATACGGTTGGCACACCCCACATGGAATAAACCGATTCGGCATCCATTAATTCAAACAGACTATCACCATCAAGCCCCGGCCCTGGCATAACCAAAGAGGCGCCGACCAGTGGACAAGTATAAGGAAGACCCCACGCATTTACATGGAAAAGCGGCACAGCGGGAAGAATTTTGCGTCCCTCACCAAGCGCATTCATAAATGATAAAGCTGCTGACATTGCGTGCAACACTGTTGAGCGGTGCGAATAAAGCGCGCCTTTGGGATTACCGGTTGTCCCAGATGTATAGCACAAGGAAGCAGCGGTATTTTCATCCAGCTCTGGCCAGTCAAATGTGGTTGGATGCCCTTCCAGCAATGTTTCATAACAGAGCGGCGACAAAGTAGTTGAGGATGGCATATGCGCCTCATCTGTCATCACAACATAGCGCAAGTTGCTCGGTAGCCTGTCTTTCAGCTTTTCGATCATATCAACAAAGGTGAATTCTAGAAACAGGATGGTATCTTCAGCATGCGAGATAATATATTCTATCTGCTCGGCAGGCAGGCGCGGATTGATTGTATGACACACAGCCCCCATGCCAGAAACCCCGTAATACAGCTCAAAATGGCGATAGCCGTTCCATGCCAGCGTTGCCACGCGGTCGCTTGGCCCCACCCCTAGTTCAACAAGTGCGTGAGACAGCTGTGAGACACGCCCTCTTGTCTGCGCATATGTCGCACGATGGATATCGCCCTCTACACGGCGTGAGATAATTTCCTGCTCAGAATATGCCGAAGCTGCAAATTCCAGAATATCTGAAATAAGTAACGGGCGATGCATCATCATGCCTTGCATCATATCTGCTCTCTCCTTTTAAGCGCTGCCAGTAAGGCGGCAGGTGTTCTCTGTTCTATTACTAATAAAAATCTAATCAAGAAAATCTGGGTTATAAGCGGCAAGTTTTGCTGTCACATATTGGCTTAACACAGCCTCTATCTCGTGGTGAGACTGGTTTGTTATCGTTCGGCTTCTGATCTTACCTGCCAGCCAGTCGGCGCCATGCTCATCGCCGCCAAAATACTGCCAAAGAGGATAATCAAGCCCTACCGTTCCAGATGCTTCACTGTCAAGTTCACGTTTCAGGACAGACAGAGCGCGCCGGACCATAGCGTGGCTATAGCGAGCGCCTCCTTTTGCAGGGGCAAGCTTGTCTTCAACTTCTTTCAGGATAGCTGCGATAAGGGCTGCGCGGCGCTGTGATATCTGTCTCATAATGCGCGCCCGCCTGCGCCTGATGAGACCTCTTTGATAAGGGCCAGCATATTATATTCCATCTCGGCAGCCATAAAGCCTGAAAGCGCCAGCTCAAGTGATGTTTCAGCGCCAGAATCATTCCGTTCTGCCTGATGAAGCGCAATCACTGCCCATCGCAATTCTGCCATCACCTGCCAATATGGCAGCGCGCCTCTATCGATACTATCGGGCAGAAGCTGTTCATATCCAGCGGCAAATTCATCAAACCCTGCAAGCCCGCCAACAATGTCACCATCATTACCAAACCGCCAGCAACGTGCACAAAGCCATGCAATATCTTCGGCTGGATGTGACCAGGCAGCAAATTCCCAATCTAAAATGGCGGTAAGCTGTCCGTCATCAACCAGAAAATTCCCTGTTCTGAAATCCCGATGCGTAAGGGTTAACGCCCTTTCCTCTGCCTCCCAGACGGCAAGATTATCTTCTAGCCAGTTAAGCGCATATTCACAGACCGGATGCCCCTGCGGCAATGTATCCAGCCCCTCACGGCATTCTGCAATGCGCTGGCGGGCTGGTGATATGCCATTCGGCACGTCCGAGAGAAATGATAAGGCGGCAATAGAGGGTGTGATGGTGTGAATGCGCGCCATCTCTATGCCTAATTGGCGAACAAGCGCCCCGCCGAAGCGAGACCTATCTGGATGTCTTACAAGCTTTCGTCCCTGCCCTTCACCAGTCATTGCCTGCATGATAAAAAAAGGCGCGCCAATGATATCAGGTTGCGTGCATAAAGCAAAAGGCTGCGGTACGGCAACACCCGCATCATAGGCGACGCTCATCAGCGCAAATTCTTCACGCCTGCCATGTGATACGCTTAAAGATGAGGGGGCGTCTGTGCGCAACACAAGCTGGCTCTCGCCCGCCTCAAGCCAACGCCCCGCCTGCCCCACTGAGACAGACAACAGCCAGTTTTCCTGAATAGCCCCACCCGATAATTTCTGGGCGGCCTTCACAATAATATCGGTAGCTCCGCTCTGCTCACTTAACCAGTCAGACAGACCCGCAAAGTGATGCAGCGGGGCGCTACTCTCCCCAATGCCAGAAATCACTGCCTTCTCGTGTATAAAATTGCGCCAAAACCATTTTATGAACTTCATCAGCGCCATCAACAAGACGTGCTTGGCGTGCGTAGCGATAAATCCATTCCAGAATTAAGTCTTTAGAATAGCCTTTTGCCCCGCAGAGCTGGATGGCTGTATCCACCGCCTTATGCAGCGTGTTTGCAACATGTACCTTTGCTGATGAGACTTCTTTGCGCGCAAAATCACCTGAATCCAGCTTCCATGCAGCATGCATAACAAGCAAACGCCCCACCTGAATATCATGTGCAAGGTCACCCATCTTGATCTGAACAGATTCCCGGTCAGCAAGCTTAATACCAAACCCCATTCTGTTTTCAGTATAATCAGCTGCAATTTCCATTGCGCGTTTTGCAAGCCCTAACCAGCGCATACAATGGGTCAGCCGCGCCGGCCCAAGCCGAATTTGGGTCACTTTCAGACCGTCGCCAACCTCCATTAACCTGTTTTCATCAGGAATAATCAGATTATCAAATACCAACTCACAATGACCACCATGCTCTTCTGGCCCCATAATCGGAATACGGCGCTCAATATGCCAGCCGGGTTGGTCTTTATGGAACAGAAACGCGCTCAAACCTTTGCGCGGATCATCAGACGTGCGCGCAACAATAATAAAATGGGCCGCTTCTGCTGCGCCCGTAATATACCATTTCCGGCCTCTGATAGACCAGTTATCGCCTTGTGCAGTTGCTGTTGTCAGCATCATGCCCGGATCAGAACCACTGCCCGGCGCTGGCTCTGTCATGGCAAAAGACGAGCGCACTTTCCCCTCAATAAGGGGCTGCAAAAACCAGTCCTTCTGCGCCTCGGTACCAATTTTTGAGAGCAGATTGATATTACCATCATCTGGCGCCGCACAATTAAGCGCCGCAGGACCAAAAATAGACCTGTTAGCTTCTTCATACATGGCGGCCCAGCCAATGATAGGCAAACCCATCCCGCCCCTGTCTTTGGGGGCTTGCGGTGCCCACAGGCCGGCTGCCTTGGCTTTGATGCGAACTTGTTCCAGCACATCAAGCCGGATATTTTCATGTTCGTCATAATTGGCAGGATCAGATTCAAGCGGCAATACTTCGCCTGCAATAAAATCATGCGTTTTTGCGCGAATAGCTTCTAGTTCATCTGGTAATGAAAAATCCATTTTTCTACCCTTTTAAAGACACTCTTAGATTTCCAGCACTGCCCTTATCATTATGTGACACGCCTCTGGTAATAGCAAAGAGAAGAACTGCTTTTAGCCGCCCTTTTCCACGCTTGGGCAGGTTTTTTTCATAAAAATAAAAGCAGGCCCCTTATGAGAGCCTGCTTTCATAAAACAGATAGCTTAGATGGCAGGAACCCTAGTTTGGTAAATCGCCAAGCACACCATCCAAATAGTAATTCATCGCCCAAAGACCGCCATCATCAAGCACAGCGCCGGTTGCGAGAACTTCATTACCTTTATTATCCATCATCGGACCTTCAAAGATATTCAAGCTGCCACTGGCAATACCATCACGTGCTGCTGTTGCTTTGGCAGCAATATCAGCTGGCATGTTTTTGAATTCAGTCAGGACAAGATAGTCATCACCAAGGCCATTCCATGTGTTTCCAGCCCAATGATCAGGGCCTTCACCTGTTGTCCAGCTGCCATCCATTACGTGCTGAACCTGCTGGATGTAGTATGGACCCCAATTATTAACTGAAGAGAATAGCTGAGCGTTTGGCGCAAATTCATGCATGTCTGATGACTGACCAAAGCCTTTAACGCCGGCTTTTTCTGCTGTCTGAAGCATTGCCGGGCTATCTGTATGCTGTGCGAGCAAATCAGCTCCTTCGGCAATCAGAACCTTAGCAGCGTCTGATTCCTTCACCGGATCATACCAGCTATTCACCCAGACAACCGAAATGCTAGCCTCTTTATTGACCGAACGAAGACCGCTGGCAAAGGCGTTGATGCCCTGAATAACTTCAGGAATCGGGAACGCACCAAGATAGCCAATTTTGTTTGTTTTGGTCATCAAGCCAGCAACAACACCCTGAACATAACGTCCTTCATAGAAGCGGATATTGCCTGTCGCCATATTTTCAGAGCGCTTATAGCCAGTGATATGGTGGAATTTTACATTTGGAAATTCTTTAGACACTTTTAACGTCGGGTCCATGTAACCAAAGGATGTCGTGAAAATCACTTCATTTCCCTGTTCTACCAACTCACGAATAACGCGCGCTGCATCAGGGCCTTCAGCAACATTTTCAACAAAGTTAGTCTCAATTTTATCGCCAAAATGAGCCTGTAGATCCTGCCGTCCAACTTCATGTGCATAAGTCCAGCCATGGTCGCCAGGGTTTGTTAAATAAACAAAGCCAACTTTTAGGGGGTCGGATGATGCACCATCAGCTTGTTGAACCTCGTCTTGAGGCTTCATAGACCACCAGGCAATACCAATCGCAATGCCTATCAGTGCAATAAATCCTATTATTTTTTGCATAAAAAACTCCTTAGTAATGGTTATCGTGGAGGAAGAAAAATACGGCCAAGCTGAGCAGGCGCACCGCGCTCTGCCCGACCACCGCGGGACATTGCAACAAGAACAATAATCGTCGCAAGATAGGGAAGCATCGAGAGGAACTGCGGCGACACTGACCAGCCGCGCGCTTGTCCTGCAAGCTGCATAATCGTTACACCACCAAACAGCACAGCGCCGCCAACAACACGCCATGGCTGCCATGAGGCAAAGACAACAAGAGCAAGGGCTATCCAGCCGCGCCCTGCCGTCATGCCTTCAGCCCAGTGAGGGGTTAGCACAAGTGGCAGATAGGCGCCTGACAGGCCCGCCATCATACCGCCAAACATCACAGTATAAAACCGCACTTTTAAAACAGAATAGCCAAGCGCATGAGCGCTCGTCGCATTATCACCAACCGCCCGGATAACAAGACCTGCCCGCGTTCGAAACAATACAAAAGACGTGCCAGCAACAAGCCCAATAGACAGATAAGCCAGCAAATCAAGCCGAAACAATACACCCAGAACCGGAATATCAGACAGTAACGGCACAATAAATACTGGCAGACCGTCTATCGCCTGACCAACCAGTGGCGCGCCAATCAAGCCTGATAATCCAGTGCCAAAAATTGTGAGCGCAAGACCGGTTGCAACCTGATTTGTTGCAAGTCCTAGCACAAAAAATCCAAATAGAGCGGCTGTAAGTGCGCCCGCAGTAGCGCCCCCCAGCATCCCGATATAAGGAGAGCCTGAAAGAGATGTTACACCAAACCCTGCAACAGCGCCCATCAGCATCATACCTTCAACACCAAGATTAAGCACACCGCTGCGCTCCACAACCAGCTCACCGGTTGCCGCAAGAATAAGCGGAACAGAGGTTAGCAAAACGGTTAGCAATAATTCATCATACATCTGCATCTCCCCGGCTCATTTTGCCACCTGTCATCCGCAGATCAAAAGACAACTCATAACGCGTTATTGTCTCGCCTGCTAATAACATAAACAGTAAAATGCCTTTAAATACCCCTGTAACAACTTTGGGGATACCCATCGCAATCTGAGCTGAGTCACCGCCCAGCTCGCTCAGCGCTACAATCAGAGCCGCTAGAATTACCGCAGCCGGATTAAGCCGCGCCAGAAAGGCAACAATAATAGCGGTAAACCCATAGCCAAATGAAATCTGGGGCTGTAGCTGACCCATATTGGCAGAGACTTCTACCATACCAGCAAGACCTGCCAGAGCGCCTGAAACAAGCAATACAGAAAACGTCACAATGTTCGGGCTAAAGCCAGCAAAACGGGCAGCACGCGGCGCATCACCAGCAACCCGGACTTTAAATCCGGCAAGTGTCCGGCTGAGAATAAACCAGCCCAACCCTGAGACGCATAATGCAATCAGAATGCCCCAATGAAGCTGGCCAAGTTTGCCAACTACCGGCAATGATAATTTACCGATAAGTGCTGCATCAGGATAATAAGGCGTCAACGGAAAGCCAAAAGACATCGGATCCCGCCATGGCCCGCGCACCAGCCAGTCAATCACTAGCCCGGCGACATAGGTAAGCATCAGCGATACCAGAATTTCATTGGTCTGAAAGCGGGTTTTCAGAAACGCCGGAACCGCTGCTAGCGATGCCCCGGCTATCATGCCCCCCAGAATCATCAGCGGCAGCATCATAAAATGCCAAGATTCGGGCAGATAAAGAGCTACCCACCCAGCGCCCAATGCCCCAAAAATCAGCTGACCCTCAGCCCCAATATTCCAGATATTAGCGCGATAACAGAATACCAGACCGGTCCCGATAATAATCAGCGGACAGGCCTTTACAAAAAGATTTCCTATCTGGTCGGGCCGCGATAAAGGGGCAACGAAAAACTGATATAAAGCGTCAAGCGCGTTATAACCAAGCGCCGCAAAAATTAGCCCACCCAGAATAATAGACAGCAAAACAGACAAGACCGGCACAAGAAGCAGCTGGTGCGGTGAAACATAAGGGCGGGGGGTGAGACGCATCATACGGCACGCTCCGAAACAGAATTTGTTATGCCGCCCATCATTAAGCCAATCGATTCAGCCGTCACATCCTGAGCCGGCAGGGGTTCACTTAACTGGCCCTGATTTAACACACAGATACGATGTGACATCACCAATAATTCTTCGAGATCCTGCGAGATAATAATAATTGCCGTACCATCTTCAAGAAGTCTGCGCATGGCAGCCCTGATAGCCTGAGCCGCGCCGATATCCACCCCCCATGTTGGCTGGGCAACAATCAGCAAGCGTGGCCGGCTCATCATCTCTCGGCCAATCATAAATTTCTGAAGATTACCACCAGAAAGGCTTCCGGCAAGCGGGTCATGGTGGGGCGTGCGCACATCATATGAGCCAATAATCTTGCGGCTCAGAGCGTGACATTTCACCCAGCTTACCAAGCCTGATGCGGACACATTATCTGGCTCATGCGATGCAGTAAGCAATGCATTTTCAGACAAGCTCATATTGATAATTGCCCCATGCCCATTGCGCTCTTCTGGAACGCAGCGCATGCCTTTTTGGCGGCGCATATCCGGCCCTAGTCCAGCGACAGATACGCCATCCAGCTCTATCTTGCCTGCGGTTACATCGCCGATAGCTTCACCTGACAGCACTTCCATCAATTCGGTCTGACCATTACCTGCAATCCCGGCAATACCAAGTATCTCACCGCTCATTACGGATAATGAAATATCCTGCAAGGCTGTCGCAAAAGCTGTTGCTGCAGGGCGGCTTACCTGCGCCACACAAAATAGGCTATCTGCTCCTTTGTGGAGGACAGGCGGCGTGCGCATGCTATTATCAAGAGCCGCCCCCACCATAAGCTCAGCAAGTTCTTTGGCTGATGTTGAGGCGCTATCACATGTCGTAACTTTTTTGCCCGCTCGCAGAATTGTCGCTTTGCTTGTCAGCGCTTTGATTTCATCGAGTTTGTGGGAAATAAACAGAATAGCACAGCCATCATCACGCAAGCGCCGTAATACGGCAAAAAGCTGATCAGCTTCCTGCGGGGTTAACACAGAGGTCGGCTCATCAAGAATTAACAATGAAGGGTTTTGTAACAAACAGCGGAGAATTTCGACCCGTTGTTGCTCACCAACAGACAAATCACCAACCCGCGCATCGGGCGAGAGTGTCATGCCATACTCTGCTGAAACAGTAATAACCCGTTCCTTTACCTCGGAGAGCGAAATACCGGCTGGCAGGGCAAGCTGGATGTTTTCAGCAACGCTTAATACGTCAAACAGCGAAAAATGCTGAAAGACCATTCCGATTCCCATATCGCGGGCCGCTTGAGGACTACGTATTTCAACCGGCGCTCCATGCCATAAAAACTGTCCCTCATCAGGAGAAAGCAGACCATAGACGAGCTTTACGAAGGTTGATTTTCCTGCACCATTCTCACCCAGAAGAGCGTGGATTTCTCCTGCGTGGATATCAAAATTGATGTCGTCATTTGCGGTAAAGGTGCCAAATCTTTTCGAAATGTGCCGCCCAGTTAATAAAGGTATCTCGCGATCAGGCGACATTATGAAATCCAACGACATGAAACAATTAAAATAGCCCCCACATGGGAGCCAAAAAATAATAAGGTAAAATAATAACCTTTGAGACGAGAGTCTATGACGGAATCAAGTGAAGCGAAAAGCTGACGCAAAAATAGCCATATGGCCCATTTTATGGGGCCGCGCCCTCCGCGTAATTATAAGCCAGCATCAGAGCGCAATAACCCGTAATGCATTGGTTGAACCGGCAAGACCAAATGGCAGCCCTGAGACCATAACAATTGATTGACCTTGCTGGGCAATGCCGCGCTCTAATACCAGCTTGATGGCACCATCAACAGCATCTTCATAGCCGGTTTCTGCCTGCTGGCTTGTCTGCACCCCCCATAAAAGCTGTAATTTACGTTCCACAGCAACCGAAGGCGATAAAACGAGAATAGGGCGTTTTGGGCGTTCACGTGCAATACGCACTGCTGTATTGCCAGATGCGGTGAAAACAATAATAGCAGCAGCATCAATAACATCTGCCAGCCGTGCGGCTGCTTCAGCAACAGCATGATAGATAGAATTTTCAACTTCGAGCGGTGGCGGGCCATCATTTTCATGAGCCGCAATATGGGCTTCTGCTTCACCAGCAATCGCTGCCATCATCTCGACGGCTTGGCGTGGGTAATCTCCGGCCGCTGTTTCAGCCGACAACATTACAGCATCAGCACCTTCAAACACAGCGCCTGCAACATCTGACGCTTCAGCGCGGGTTGGCGTTGGCGCTTTTATCATGCTCTCCAGCATCTGGGTTGCCACAATGACGGGCTTACCAACCGACCGACATTTTGTTACCAGCTGCTTCTGGATAGACGGTACTGCCTGCGGCGGTAATTCAACGCCCAGATCACCGCGCGCAACCATAATACCGTCCGCTGCACTAATAATACCATCAATTTCAACCAGCGCGGTCGGCTTTTCAATTTTTGCAACAATTCCCGCCCGTCCCTTGATAATAGCGCGCGCATCAAGAATATCTTGGGCGCGCTGAACAAAAGACAGCGCAATCCAGTCAATATCAAGTGGCAAGACAAATTCAAGATCAAGACGGTCCTTATCGGTTAGTGCAGTCACATCCAACGGCACGTCTGGTAAATTAACGCCCTTACGGCTCGATACCATCCCGCCAGTGGTCACAGTCGCAATGAAATGGTCTGATTTAACAGATTTTACAGCAAATCGCAGCTTGCCATCATCCATTAATAAACGAGCGCCCGGAATAAGAGCTGCCATGATTTCAGGATGGGGCAGAGGCAGTTTTGTGCCGTCAGTGCCCAGACAAGATGCTGGCACCGCGCCCGCATCATCAGGCAAATAGAAAAGAATTGTCTGCCCTTCGGCAATTTCAAACGGCGCATCAACGCTGCCAATCCGATATTTCGGTCCTTGCATATCGGCAAGAATAGCAATTGGGCGCCCTGTTTCTGCTTCAATTTCACGAATATTTCGCACTCTATTTGCTTGTTCTTCATGGCTTCCATGACTGAAATTCAACCGGAAGACATTCACACCTGCATCAACCAGAGAGGCAATCTCGTGCTTTTGTGACGATGAGGGACCAAGCGTTGCGACAATCTTTGTTGATCTCATGCTGCTACCCTTTTTAATGAACGATTAATTACAAATTTTTGAAAGCCATGAGCGAACATCATAACCTGTTGAGGACAGTAGTAAGACCCAAAGCCTGTTATGACAAGACAGCTGTCCTAATTCTTGCGCTGAGCCAACGGCACTTCATTCAGGCTGAGTGCCGCAATAAGGCCAATCACCGCAGAGCCAAGAATAGAGAGAAACGCAAGCCTGTAGTCAGCCGCATCATATAAACGAACGCCGGCACTGACATTTCCATTCCACATCATATCTAGCAGGATACCAACAAGCGGTTGCAGAATAGCGCCTGATGCGACAGTCATTGAATTCACGATACCTGTTGAGGCTCCGCCAAGATGAGAGGGCATGATTTCCTGAACAAGGGCATAGGTTGCTGCCATACCACCGCCTGAAAAGCCAATTAGCGCGATAACACAGACAAGCAGCCATAAGGGAAGCTGAGGCAGGAAAATCAACACACTTACGCCGCAAACAACACCAAATGACGCGCAGACAAGAACGATTTTCCGCTTGCCAAGACGGTCAGACACCATACCACTAACAGGCGCGCCTATTGCCCAGCCTAGCAAAATAAACGACATCAGAAACGCCGCATTCGGGCGCTCAAGACCATAGGATTCCATCAGATAAGGGGTTCCCCAGAGCCCGCCAAGAGCAAGCATCGGGCCAGAAAGACAGGCAGCAACAACCGCAATTTTCCAGACATCCGGCAGAATAATGGCCGAGCTAACGCCCTGCCAGACAATCTGCCAGCTTTTTCCAGGCGGCGTTTTAATTTGAACAGGAGCATTCCGCACAAAGAAAAACACAATAAAGGATAGGCCAATACCAACAAACCCTAAAGCTGTCATACAAGCCCGCCAGCCTATTTGGTCCACAAGCAATGCTAATGGTGCTTGTGCAAGCGTGCCGCAGGACATCGCAAAAAACATCGCAAAACCAGCTAAAAAGGCAGCGCGGCTTGCCGGAAACCATTTTGCAGCCAGCGCAAGTGCGCCAAGAAAGGCAACCGATGAGCCAATCCCGATAAGCACCCTGCCAAGATAGGCAAATTCGATTGCCTCGGCTGCCCCAAACAAAAATGTCCCGGCCGCCGTCAGCAATAATGCACAGCCAAGAAGCAAGCGGGTACCAAACTGTTCGAGCAAAGCCCCTAGCGGTATCTGAAGCAGGACGTAAGGGTAGAAATATAATGCAGATAATGTCCCCAACATTGCGCCGCCAATGGCAAATTCTCCCATAAGCTCAGACACCATAACGCTTGGCGCAACCCGGTGGAAAAAAGCATAGCCAAATGACAAGGCTGCCAGCGACCAGATAAACCAGCCCCGCAGAGACGGTCGTGGCTGGGCTTTTACTGTATCAAATGGCTCATTAGATGAATTAGACACGGCATTTCCATAAAATCAGGGCAGAGATTATTAACAGAGTTTAACGAGAGACAGAGACAACAATAACACCGCTTATACTATTGACCGCACTGTAAAACAGCGCTTTAGGAATAGCAAAATAAGGCAGCTTTTAAGACGGGCTATGATGGGATGCTCTTTTCTGGCGGGCAGCGATACGTAAGGCAGACCAAAGCTCTTCACGTTCAACATAACATCCCCGCAATCGACGCGCCCCACTTGTCGGGTCAAAAGATGTCCGCCCATGCAAAACTCTCCGGTTATCAAAGCACATCATATCGCCCGGCTCGAGCTTGAAGCTCACCTTGAACGGCTCATTATTGCCAAGCAGATAAGCATGACGTAGCGCTTCATGAACAAGCGCCATTTCAGCTAAGGTGCCGCGCAGGGGCGCTCTCAGCCAGCTTGTCCATCGCACCTCATTAAGCTGGCCATTTTCATCATGGTGAAATAGCGGTACAGCCATCCGGTAATCAGATGTGGCAGCCTTATTAGCAAAATCAAGCGGCACAGTTGAGAGCAGCCGGAACATATCCGGGTCCTGTTTGCGCATAAAATCAGCAACGGCAAACCCGTCAGAAAGCGTTGAATGCCCACCAGTAGCGTCATTTTGAAGGCAGAACAGGAATTGAAGCCCGGGCATATATTCGCGTGTTGCAAGGTCTGTATGGGCCCGCAATTCAACCGAGGTATAGGCGTTTGAATCTGCCTCCGGCTTCGTTTCAACATCAAAGATATGGCCAAAATTAGACGTCCGAATAACGCCTATCTTCCCCGGAAGCGTTTCAATTATTTCAGGCTCAGGGGGAAGTCCGCGCACAACAGCAACGCCGTATCGGGCAAGCGATAGCAAAAAACGATGAAATTCTTCTGAATCATCCAGCACAAGCGAGCCGTCTATTTTGGGAATATCATCAAATATCGCCGCATCCCACAGAATAGGTGAAACATCCGCGCCAAAATCGGTGTCTGATGACAGCCCCGTCTGATAGAGCCATCCCGGGTGATACAAGCATGTGCCAGTATCATCTGCAGACAGCGTGTGTGAAAAGCTGACAGAAACAAATCCGCTATCGAGAAGCTGCGCTGAGGTGATAGCAAACCCAGCCGGTATATCCTGCGGCTCAACCATCGTCTCCCTTGTTGTGGGATGCGATGTATGCGGCTCTGCTGCATGCTCACGCAAATTAGGGGAGAGGTGATGGCTTACCATTCCATCAGCCCACTGAATTTCAAGACCAAGAGGTTTGACAGTCAGTTCTGCAACCTGATGCATGGGATAGGTATCAAAATCGGGCGTAGAAAATAAAGAAGAAGACATATCGGCTCCTCAGAGAGAGTGGTGTTAACCAGAATACACATCATCATGACATAAAAAATTTGTAAATCTAAAACTAGCACCACCTCGCAGACAAGACCCTATATGCTATCCAAACTGCCAGAAATACTTCGCGATGCCGTAAGAATAAAGACCTGTAAACAGGATGTTAATCCATTTTAGCTGCCATTCATTATGCAGCCATGCACAATACACCCAGATAAGACAAAAGGGCAGCGAGATAAACATCGTGTAAGGATACCAATCTTCAATCACAGCAACAGCACTCGCAAGACCAAGCCCAAGCGCCACCCATTTCAGGACTTGTTCCGGAGAGTGGGTGAAAATTTTAGATGGCATAATGTAAGAATAGCTCCTTTGGTCAAAATGAATGGGCCATAGCGCTACTATAATACGATTAATCTTTTCATTAGTTGATCATATTTCTATTTATAATCAGAACCTTGCAATACCATTTAAAGTTGCAATAAAAAGATGTATCTTTTTCGCATCTTTATTTAGTTCTAGTTCTATTATTTTATTATCATTATAGGTATAGAATGGACGTAAACATTATTCGAAAATTGAACAAAAATGCAGGATGCTCAATGTTCCTGTCGAAACCTTACGGTTTGGAATTATTGTTTATTTTGAGTATGTTCGACCAACAAAATGCAGATAATGGCATTGATGATACGTTTGATGCTATTCAGTATCACCGGCCACGCCGTGCAGCATTTTCATCATTTATTGGCCAACTTCATGCCTACCATCACATCACAAAATCAGTAAGCCCCCTGAAAGGGAGCAAGCAAATCCTAAGATTGTCAGAAGACACGCTTAACGGGTTAGCAAAAGCTTTGGCACGCTAAAAGCTCTCATCTTCGCGCAGTCTTTTGCCGAAAGACACAACTTTATCCTCAGCATAGCCTAATGAGGTATAAAATGTTCTAGCCTGAAGATTATCTGACCGGATTTGAAGATTGAGTTTTGGGCACCCACGCGATAGCAGCTCCCTCTCCCCATATTCCATAAGCTGACGGGCATAACCACGCCGTTGCTGGCTTGGCAAGACAGCCAAGTAATTCACCCAGCCACGATGTCCATCATAGCCAAACATAGCAGTCGCGATGATATCCGAGCCCTGTTCACCAACAACAAATAAAGAGCTCTGAATGTCCAGTTTGCGCAAAATATCAAGATGCGGGTTATTCCATGGCCGTGTCAGCTCACACGCCTGCCATAATGCAACGACAACATCTGTATCATCCACACAAAATGGCCGAATATTCATGACGCCCCCACTCGGTCATCCAAAAAATTAGCTACAGCCATCTAACCACACCGATTATACCAGCAGCAGCGTAGAAAAACTGAAGCACTAAAATGCCGTAATGCTTGCAAAAAAAGGCCCATAACCCGATTGAAATGGCGGAGATAAAAAGCAAAGAAAACCCAAAAACTTCATAGCCAGTATTCGAGGCAACCAGCAGTGAATATGCTATTGCAGTAAATACCCCAAACCACTCTAATATCTTCTTTAGCGACATATTTTTATCTGCCTCATTTTACATCTATGCAGCACTGATATCTAGCAGTGAACATCTCTCTGTAGGGCTAGGGCGCTTTGGCAATCGCTACCAAGGTATCGGTCGCATCAATGCGGGCTAAAGAGTTTTCATAAGCCTCAGTTAAAACTTTTGTATCAATAAACGAGAGAGCAGACTTATGGCCGCCAGCCTCGCCCTTTGCCAACCAGTGCAAATGATTAGATAACGGATATCTCTGAACGCTTTGAATATGAATATCATTAAAACCAGCATATCCCAGCATACGGCGTAAAGACTCTCTGGTATGAAGCACAAGATGCTGGCTCCACAGCGTGAATTGTTTGAAATTCTCGCTTGCCAAAGAAGAGAGCAGGAAATCATTAGCGTGAGGCACTTCAATCAGAAGCGCTCCCCCCTTTACCATTTTATTTCTTATCGCCTCTAATACCTCTAATGGGTTGGGCAGATGCTCTAATACATGAAATGAAACACAAACATCGATGGAGTGGTTCTCTATAGCATCCAAATTGGTGAAACAGGTGATGCCGTCATCGTTTAAGGCATCAACATAATTCTGTTGCAGCTCGACCCCAAAAACATCCTCACATTCGGCCTTGATAAGCCGTAAAAAGTCGCCTCTTCCACAACCAAAATCAACAACCTTCTTTCCAGCAACAAACCGAAAATGTGAGTCAAAGCGGCGCTGAGCATCAGACGCACTCTCAAAATCATTGTTTTTTGTTTGCAGGTTGATTTGTTTATCTGCTCTGTATGCCCCATCGACATATGTATTATCGCCAGTATAGAAATCATCTATATAGATTATCTGGCTAACACTGTCTTTCCATACCTTCAGATTATCGACATCACTGGTTCGTTCATTGAATAAGACACGCGTTTCCAATGATGTAAGGTTTAGTGTCTCTAGCGTTTTAAAAATCTCTGTTTTCATAAAATGTTCCATACAGAATATAATTTTTTCTTGATGATATCACACTGCGATATCTTATGTCGTAGCAGTAAACACGCCAAACTGCGCTAACATCGTCTTTAGGGACATATATTTATCGTTATTTTGGATAAATTACCGTATTCCTGCTCACTAAAAATGACCAATCAGTGACTGTATGAACCGTCCCGGCATAATAGCAAAAATACCGGCTATAACAGAGCCCAGCATGGTTCCTAACATGAAACCTGCATGAGTTCTGACATTGCCTTTCCTAATACTTAGAATGGCAATTCCCATGCTAATTATTGTCCAGATAGTGAGGAAATGAATCCAACTGAAATGACCGTCATTTATTTCGCGTATCCAGAGTGACGGAACGGTAACAAAACTCATTATTAGCAACCAAGACCATCCAACCATCCGATGGCGGGCGGTCCCTTTTTCGGAAACAATATTTATTAGGCCAAGCATAATTGCAAAAACTGCTGCAATAAAATGAAGCCAAATGAACATCTACTCCCACTCAATCGTGCCGGGAGGTTTGCTTGTGATGTCATAGACAACGCGGTTCACGCCTTTGACTTCATTTACAAGGCGGGTTGCGACATGGGTTAGAAAATCATGCTCAAAGCCGTAGCTTTCTGCTGTCATCCCATCAGTTGAGGT
>DGJU01000001.1:36753-39689 GCA_002387605.1 Alphaproteobacteria bacterium UBA4588
ATAGCAAGGCCCGGCCCTGGGAAGGGATGCCGGCCAACAAGTGTTTCTGGCATGCCGAGCTCACGCCCCAGCGCCCTCACCTCATCCTTGAACAGCATACGTAATGGCTCCACAAGCTCCAGAGCCATATCATCAGGCAATCCACCAACATTATGATGCGACTTGATTGTGACATGCTGGCCGCCTGCTGCAGAAACAGATTCTATCACATCTGGATAGAGGGTGCCTTGCGCCAAAAATCCTGCATCTGTTACTTTTGCGGCTTCCTCATCAAATACTTCGATAAAGCTGGCCCCGATAATTTTTCGCTTTTGTTCCGGGTCATCAATCCCTTCTAGGCGCGTCAGGAACAAATCAGACGCATCTCTATGAACCAGCGGTATATTATAATGCCCTGTGAAGAGCGCAACAACTTCATCAGCTTCACCAGCGCGCATTAGCCCTGTATCAACAAATACGCAAGTAAGCTGCTCGCCAATTGCTTCATGGATGAGAACAGCTGCAACCGAGCTATCAACCCCGCCTGACAGGCCGCAAATCACCCCGCGAGAGCCGACCTGGTCGCGGATCGTAGCTATCGCCTGTTCGCGGTAGGCTTTCATCGACCAACTGGCCGTGCAGCCACAAATATCACGCGCAAAATTGGTCAGAAGTGCTGTGCCGCCTTGCGTGTGAATAACTTCGGGGTGAAATTGCACACCATAGAGTTTGCGGCTTTCATCTGCGATAACGGCCAGCGGTGCACCTGCTGATTTCGCAATAATCTCAAACCCCTCTGGCAAGGCTGATACATGGTCGCCATGGCTCATCCAGACTGTCTGACGACTGCCCTGCGGCCAGCTCTCACCAAATAGCGGGCTTGGCGTCATAACCTCTATTTCAGCACGGCCAAATTCCCGGCTTTCCCCTGCTTCAACCGAGCCACCTAGCTGCGCACACATCGTCTGCTGGCCATAGCAAATACCAAGTACGGGGATATGAGCATCAAACACAGCCATCGGCGCACGAGGCGTATCAGCATGCGTCACAGAATTAGGCCCCCCTGACAGAATAATGCCCTTTATCTCGTGCTGTTTATCCAGAATGGTTTCATCTGCAGCAGTACTTGGCAGAATTTCGGTATAAATACCTGCTTCGCGCAACCGCCGTGCAATGAGCTGTGTAACCTGCGAGCCAAAATCAATAATAAGAATCGTATCTGCCATGAGACGGCCTGTACTCCTTTGCGCCAGATATTCACCCGTTACAGGGGCGCGTTAAGTGGTTTTTACATATGGTTTTTTACATGCAATTATTTCATGTAGTTGTTACATGCCGGGACGGTAATTTGGCGCCTCACGCGTTATCGTTACATCATGAACATGAGATTCGCTCAATCCAGCAGATGTGATTTTCAGAAACTGGCAGCTTGTCTGCATATCACCCATTGTGGCATTGCCGGTATATCCCATCGCCGCACGTAATCCGCCTGCAAGCTGATGTAAAACCTGAGTAGCCGCACCTTTATAAGGCACCTGCCCTTCGATACCTTCTGGCACAAGTTTAAGGGGCGTTGAAACTTCAGCCTGAAAATACCGGTCAGCTGAGCCGCGCGCCATTGCACCCATTGAGCCCATGCCGCGATAGGCTTTATAGGAGCGGCCCTGATACAAGAATACTTCGCCCGGTGTCTCGTCTGTTCCCGCCAGAAGCGAGCCTACCATAGCTGTGCTAGCGCCGGCGGCAATGGCTTTGGCAAGATCGCCTGAATATTTAATACCGCCATCTGCAATAACAGGAACGCCCGCATCGCGCGCGGCTGCGGTTGCATCAAGAATGGCTGTAAGTTGCGGCACGCCCACACCAGCAATCATCCGGGTTGTGCAGATAGAGCCCGGCCCAATACCCACCTTTACCGCATCAACACCAGCATCTATCAGCGCGCGTGTACCATCACCAGTTGCAACATTTCCGCCAATAATCTGAACAGTGTTAGACAGGCCGCGTACATGACGAACGGTGTCCAGCACGCCTTGCGAATGGCCGTGCGCTGTATCAACAACAACAACATCAGCACCGGCTGCAATAAGGGCTTCGGCGCGCTCCACACCATCTGGGCCAGAACCTGTTGCAGCAGCAACAAGCAATCTGCCACTACTATCTTTTGAGGCAAGCGGATAGGTTTGCGTGCGCTCCATATCCTTAACCGTAATCAATCCAACACAAAAACCGTTATCATCAATCACTACCAGCTTTTCAATCCGGTGTTGATGCAACAGCGCGCGCGCCTCATTATGGTTCGCCGAATTGGTGACAGTTATCACAGGCGTTGTCATTAAATCAGAAACGCGCTGGCTCTCATCAGTTGCAAACCGGACATCGCGGTTGGTCAGGATGCCTTCAAGCTTCCCCTGACTATCAACAACCGGCACACCGCTTATCGAATAGCGGCTCATCATGGCCAATGCATCACCGAGCGTTTTTTCTGCGGTAATTGTATAGGGATTAACCACCATTCCTGCTTCGTATCGCTTGACCGAGGCGACTTCAGCCGCCTGATCTGCGATGGAAAAATTCTTGTGGATAACACCAATACCGCCAGACTGCGCCATGGTGATTGCAAGCCTGTGTTCGGTGACCGTATCCATGGCCGCCGATATCAAGGGCAGTTGCAATTTAATCTCTCTGGTAAGCTGAGAGGATATGTCAACGTGAGCTGGTAGAACAGATGAATGACCGGGCTGAAGTAGCACGTCATCAAAGGTTAAAGCGTCACGAATAGAAAAAGAAGAAGCCGTCATCGCGAAATGTCCTTCATATCAGGAGAGATGACGCCAGATAATATGCTAACTTTACGTGATAAGCTAGCATTATTCGGTGTTAAAGAAGCAGGATGCTATGCTTTTTCTGCATCCTCTTCCCGCGCATCAGGGAGCGCACCACGAAACCCTGTTGCC
>DGJU01000043.1 GCA_002387605.1 Alphaproteobacteria bacterium UBA4588
ATCCTTGATGAAGCTCAATGCACCTATCTTTATGCTGATGGTGATACGCACATCTTTATGCATGGTGAAACCTTTGAGCAAATCAGCATTTCAGCTGAAATGGTCGGAGAGCCAGCAGCCTATCTTCAAGATAGCATGTCGGTTACCCTTATGAGCCATGAGGGCGAGCCAATTTCAGTCTCCCTTCCAGAGCAGGTGAGCTTAACTGTGGTAGAAGCAGATGCAGTTGTAAAAGGTCAGACTGCCTCATCATCATTCAAGCCAGCTATTGTAGATAATGGACTGCGCGTCATGGTACCGCCTCATATTGAGGCAGGCACGCGTATCGTCGTCAAAACTGAAGATTCCACTTATGTGGAACGAGCAAAGGATTAACCTGATATGGCAGGACGTTCAGCACTGATCAATGTGATGCATAAAGCATCTCAGTCAGCCTCGCGCCGCATGATGCGCGATTTCGGAGAAGTCGAAAATCTGCAAGTAAGCCGGAAAGGCGCTGCTGACTTTGTCTCTCAAGCAGATATCACAGCTGAACGCACCTTGCGTGAAGAGCTTGAAAAAGCCCGTCCTGGTTACGGTTTTATCATGGAAGAAGGCGGCACTGTCGCCGGCGCTCATGCAGACTCGCCTGTCTGGATAATCGATCCTATTGATGGCACGACAAACTTTCTGCATGGCATTCCCCATTTTGCTATCTCGCTTGCGGTCATGGAAAAAGGCAGGCTTCTTGCCGGCACAATCTTTGATCCCGCCCGCAATGAATTCTTTTATGCCGAAGCAGGAAAAGGCGCCTTTCTGAACGATAGACGCATGCGTGTTTCTGGCAGACGCGCAATGCCAGAAAGCCTATTTGCGACAGGCATTCCGTTTTTAGGACGCGGTACAGACGAGACAGACACACAGTTTCTTGCTGAGCTAAAAACAATTATGCAAGCCTCATCCGGCGTGCGCAGAATGGGCGCTGCCAGCCTTGATCTCGCATGGGTTGCAGCTGGTCGCTATGAGGGATATTGGGAGCGGGGCTTGAATATCTGGGATATTGCGGCCGGTGTTATTTTGGTGCGCGAAGCTGGCGGTTTTGTGTCTGATTTTGCGGCCCGTGATAAGGCTCTTGAATCAGGCGACGTGGTCGCAGCCAATGCCCCGATGCATGTGCCGTTTCTTAAATTACTCCGCAGCGTTAGATAGTGCCTTTACTGACCTGAATGGTCAGCCGGCATAAAGAATGAATATTAAGGAAGCTCTTTGTTATGAGAGCTTCCTTTTTTATGCGGCAGTCATATTCTTGCCATTCTTTCTTGCCATGCTTACGATGGTAGTTAAGGGCATCGTCTCTTTTGTTTTTTTATCAGAATGATGCTGCAAGAATGCTTCCTTGGTTTTGCGGGGAACATGTGATTTTCTGAAAGGCGTATGATGACTGACCCGCGCACTTATCTCTGGCGAATGCTGATTGTCCTAGCGATAACAGGTCTTATTATTGCAGCTCTGTTTGAGCCTTTGAGAACTGCTTTTGCTGGAAACCCGTTCCTAAACGGCGTCATTATTTCCACCGCCTTTATCGGCGTTGCCTTTATCTTCCGCCAGATATTAAGGCTTGCGCCAGAAGCACGCTGGCTGTCTGACATTCAGAAAACAAATAAGATTAGCCGCAGTGCCCCAAAGCCTGTTTTGCTGGCGACTGTTCATGTCATGCTCTCTGACAGTAATGATGAAGGTTATTTATCAGCGCTCTCGCTGCGCTCAGTTCTTGACGGCGTTGCCGCCCGCCTTGATGAGGGCCGTGAAATTTCGCGCTATCTGATTGGCTTGCTGGTATTTCTTGGTCTGCTCGGCACGTTCTGGGGATTATTGCAGACGATTGGGTCTGTTAGCACTGTGGTGAGCGGGCTTGACCTTACCGATGGTGACTTTGATAATATGATGTTGCAATTGCGCTCTGGCCTTGATGCGCCGCTCTCAGGGATGTCGACAGCCTTTTCATCGTCTCTGTTTGGTCTTGGTGGCAGCCTCATTCTTGGCTTTCTTGACCTGCAACTTGGCCAAGCCATGGGGCGGTTCTTCAATGAAGTTGAAGATTGGCTGTCAGCATTTGCCCGCTATAATGATTTAAACTCGCAATCTGGTAACAGTGGTTCTGCTGCTCTTGCGCATGGCCTGTCTGAGGAAGGCGCGCGCGCGCTGTTAAAACTAGCCAATCAGATGGAACGCAGTGAGGCAGATCGTACCTCCCAGACACAACAGATCATTCAGATGAATGCGACATTATCAATGTTGGCTGAACAGATGTCTGATGATCGCCGGCTCCGCGACCAGCTTGCCACCCTTACCATCCATATCCAGTCCCTTAGTCAGCAAATGACTGAGGACGGGCTGGCACGCGATAATATGCTTCAGGCAGAATTACGCTCGCTTAGCACTGCTGTGATAAAACTCGCAGAATCGAAGGGTTAACCCGATGGCACTTTCCCGTCTTGGGACGCGAAGCCGACCGGTTGATTTTACATGGCCGGGATTTGTTGATGTGATGGCAAGCCTGTTAATGGTGTTTGTCTTCGTCCTGCTTGTCTTCGTGCTGATACAAGCCAACCTTGCCCACCGTCTTTCCGGTCAGGATGCCAGCCTATCTGAGCTCCGCCGGGAGCTTTCCATGCTTGGTGAATTATTATCGCTAGAACGTGATGCTAGTGCCTCTTTGTCAGCTGATTTATCGCGGACCAGAAATCAGCTGGAACTTGCCGAAAATAGCAACTCGGCCTTGAATATAGAGCTTGCCTCCCTTACCAGCCAACTGGCGATGAGCCAGACCGAAAAAGAGACGCTGGCAGCAACCCTTGCAGCAGAAAAATTACGCGCAACAGCTGCCGTCGATAAGGCAACAGCTAAAATTGCAGCACAGCAGGAACGCCTTGATATGCTGGGTAGTCAACTCGCTGAAACAGGGGCGCAGTTGGCTGACCTGCAACAAACATCTGCGACAACAGCTGATGCGTTAGCCGCAGAAAAAGTAATTTCAGCAGACGCTCAAAAAGAGGTCAATAAGCTGGTTGTCGCCATGCAGTCACTAGAGGATGAACTTAGCCGCCTCAGACGACTTCTCTCCGAAAAAGAACGCCAGTCTGTTGAAGATAAGGTCGCCATTGCCAATCTTGGTAAAGCCCTCAACAATGCGCTGGCGAATAAGGTACAGGAACTGCAAAAATTCAAATCTGAATTTTTTGGTAAATTACGGGATATCTTAAAAGACCGAAGTGATGTTCGGGTTGTTGGCGATAGATTTGTCTTTCCGTCCGAAGTCCTGTTCGCCCCCGGAAAAGCCACTATCGGAGATACTGGTAAACAGCAATTAGGCGATATTGCAAATGCTATCACAGATATTGTTGGTGATATTCCCTCAGACATCCCTTGGGTGCTGCAGATTGACGGGCATACAGATACTATTCCTGTACGGGGCTATTATACTGATAATTGGGACCTCTCAACTGAACGGGCGCTCTCTGTTGTCAGGTTCCTTATTTCAATGGGCGTGCCAGCAGATAAGCTTGCTGCAACCGGCTATGGCGAGTTTCAGCCAATCGCTGAGGGAAATACAGCCGAGGCACGCGGAAAGAACCGCCGGATTGAACTTACTCTTACACAGCGTGTAAATATCGGCACAAATTAATGCGGGTAATAGGCCCGTATAGTGTTCTTTTAGCGGCCATTTTCTTACCCCTTTATCATGCGCTCTCATCCGAAATCCCGTTTGACGATATTCTGCAATCTAAGCCAGAAACGCATGTCGCACATTATCAGTCCAGCCTCACAGATATGGTCTCAAACCGTCACCTCAGCCTTACTCGGTTTAAGTTGGCAGATAAAGATCATACATTTTATGCCGCCACAAACGAGCCGTCTAATACGCTAAATTCTTTTTATTTTAGCACAGAGCCAGAGTCAGGTTTAGGACCTCGGCCATTATCAGAACATATGCCAGAAAACAGCGCGCCTGTGATAATATATAAGGCTCACTTAAAGCTACACCGCCGAGACAACATTATATTCTTTAACTCTCTAGATAGCTCATTTGACGTAACCACATCACGGCACCCGTACAGAAGCGGTTTTGCCGATAATTCGCAGATGACTAAAACCATCATTGACCAGCAAGAGGACATCATCACTTTTGCTCTTCAGAAACCCTACATACAGCATGATTTACCCTCAGATTTCCAAATGGAATGGCCCGTTAATATCACCCTGTTCTGTAATTGTGGGCCGGATAAGAATCTGCTGTTATCAGGCTCTGGCACGGCTTCCCTTAATGCTGTCAGTCAACAATTTATGTTGCAAGGCGGTATGCCATCAAACAAAGGGAATTACTCATTAGGGATACAAGGAGACCTGCCATATAATCTGAACAACATTACGATGTTTCACGCCCGCGCAAAGCTAGAGACACCGTCTGGCTCGCATCATAATTCACATGGCTCAATAACATCGCTTATTACAACTGAACCTGATGTTACTATCATCGGCCAATATCTTGGCATAGTTCGCCTGCCAAACCACGCCGTTGATAATTTTGCGGTACAATTTTCTAATTAAGGTAGCATCACCGCAAATGACCGCAACCGCCAGCAGATCAGGTGAATTGATGCAAGGCAAGCTGCTGGTAGAGCGGCGATGATGCCAGCAAGGCATCATGCGTTCCAGAGGCAACAATACTGCCCTTATCCATCAACAGGATGATATCTGCATCGATGATAGTTGATAGCCGATGGGCAATCACAAGGCTGGTGCGTCCTTCCATCAGGCTGAGAAGCGCTGTTTGAATCGCTGCCTCACTCACACTATCAAGGGCACTGGTTGCTTCATCAAGAAGCAGAATAGCAGGGTCGCGCAAAATAGCCCGCGCAATGGCAAGCCGCTGTTTCTGACCGCCAGATAGCCGCACCCCTTTTTCGCCCACCGGCGTATCATAGCCCTGCGGCAACTGGCAGATAAAGTCATGTGCCTGAGCCTGACGCGCTGCGGCTTCAATCTCAGCGCGTGAGGCCTCTGGCTGACCAAAGGCAATATTATCAAGAACGGTAGAGGAGAACAGCGCCGGGTCTTGCGGAACCAGACCAATATGATTGCGGACATCACGTCGCGTCATGCTGGTAACATCAATATTGTTCAGGCTGATACTGCCACTAGTTGGCTCATAAAACCGCAGAATGAGATGGAACAGGGTGGATTTCCCAGCGCCGCTCGGACCAACAATCGCTATCTTCTGCCCCGGAGAAGCGGTGAAACTGATCTCGTGAAGCGCTGCCCTTCCCTGCTGAGCCGCATAGGCAAAGCTCAGCTTGTCACATATAATAGTTACGCCGTCAGCATGGGGGAGTGAGCGCGGCGCGGCAGGGTCTGCCACCTGTGCCGGTACCGATAATAGCTGAGCTATTCTCTCTGCAGCCCCTGCAGCCCGCTGCAAATCGCCGCCAAGCTCAGAGAGCGTTCCTGCAGATGATGCCACAAGAAAGGCATAGAAAATAAACGATGATAAATCTCCGGCACTGATTTTCCCAGCAAGCAGGTCCCGCCCGCCTATCCACAAAATAGCCGCAATGCCGGTAATAATCATAAACATGATAAATCCGGCAAGCAGGCTACGCAGTCTAACGCGTATCAGGGCAGCAGACAGGCTTTCATCAAGACTATTACTAAATCTGCCAAGCGCCATCATTTCGCGTGAAAAGGCATGAATGGTGCGGATAGCGCTAATATTTTCTTCCGCCTGAACACCCATATCAGCCAATCTGTCTTGGGCAATACGTGATGCTGCTCGCAAACGGCGCGCCAGTAAAATAAGTGGCACCACGATAAGCGGCACAATAATCGCAACGACCAGAGACATTTTTGGCGAAGATAAAACAACCAAAACAGTCCCGCCAATCAGCAGAATAAAACTACGCGTGGCCATCGACAGCGTTGTGGCAAGAACTGTTTGAACAACTGAAATATCAGTTGTCAGCCGCGATAGAATATCACCTGTGCGGGCAGTTTCAAACCAGCTCAGAGGAAGCGATAGCGTATGGGCAAACACCGAACGCCTGATATCTGCCATGACATTCTCAGCAACATGATTAAGCAAGCTCATCCGGAAGAAACTACCCAGCCCCAATAAAGCTGCAAGCCCCACTACCGCAAGAACAGACAGATCAAGCACATCAGGGTTTCGGTCCCCAAGACCATTATCTACCAGAAAGGCAAAGCCGCGACCCAGTGATAACAGCGCAAAAGACACCAGAAGCAACGCACAGCTTGCCGCAATCACACCGCGGCGATACGGGCGTATATAAGGCCAGAACAGCTTCAATGTCCGCAAAGACGTTGGCGTGTCAGCATCCTTTTTATCGTCTGTTATCTGCATTCTTGCTCACACATTTTCTGGTATCAGAACTCTTCGATACGTTCTACGCTCTTTTCGCAGAATATCCAGTGACAGATCTGCGGCAGATAGACCCAATCATACCGAGCATGATACGTGAAAAAGGCTTGCATCGCCTTCGAACAAACTGTATACCACTGCCTTCACGGATGTGATTTTACTGACCCCAGTTTTTGAAAAAAGCTATGTGTTATGCCAGCAGGCGATGGTGAAACCCCGTCAAATATGTAGCGGAGACAGATACGATGAAAAAAGATATTCACCCAGAATACCACGAAATTACGCTTGTTATGACAGATGGTACTGAGCGCAAAATTCGCTCTACATATGGCAAGCCAGGCGATGTTATGAAGCTGAGCGTTGACCCGTTAAACCATCCAGCATGGACTGGTGTTCAGCGTATGCTTGGCACTGAAGGTCAGGTTGCTCGCTTTAACAAGCGCTTTGGTGGTCTTGGCGTTAAGTCAGAATAGTTCGCCTTACACAGGCTTATGACCGATTCAAAACGGCCTCATGATTATGAGGCCGTTTTTTTATACGTTTTCGCGCACCAGCTTTAGCCAAACATAGTTGCAGCTGTAAAGACCGCCAACATGCGAGTCGGACCCCTGACACCTCGATATTCATTTTTTACGCATCACCGCAAGCTTGCTAATACCCAAAATATCATTATCTAGGTTTTAGATGATTTTGCCATGACAGCCGCCTGCGCTGCGGCAAGGCGTGCAATCGGCACCCGGAAGGGTGAGCAGGAGACATAATCAAGACCAGCTGACTGACAGAAATGAATAGATGCCGGATCGCCGCCATGCTCCCCGCAAATGCCAAGTTTGATATCAGGGCGAGACGCGCGGCCTTTTTCAACACCCAGCTTCACCAGCGCGCCAACACCATCAATATCAATTGACACAAACGGGTCGACCGCATAAATGCCAGCATCTTGGTAGGCATGCATGAAACTAGCGGCATCATCGCGGCTAATACCCAAAGCCGTTTGGGTTAGGTCGTTGGTACCGAATGAGAAAAATTCTGCCTGTTCTGCTAACTGGTCAGCACATAGTGCGGCACGGGGCAACTCTATCATTGTGCCGATCAGATAGGTGAATGTTTGTCCCGTTTCAGTTTGCACAGCATGGGCTTCCGCCTCGATAATCTGGCGGCAGATTTCAATCTCACGCGCTGTGGCCGCAAGTGGCACCATAATTTCAGGTATCGGAGCAGCGCCTGTTGCGGCAACCTTGGCAACCGCTTCAAAGATAGCACGTGATTGCATCGCACATATCTCAGGATAGCTGATAGCAAGCCGGCATCCGCGGTGACCCAGCATGGGGTTTGATTCGCGCAGACGCAACGCACGCTGGCGGGCAAGATCAACAGAAACACCAGCCTGCTGTGCAACCTCCGCAAGCTCTTCCTCGCTGTGCGGCAGAAACTCATGTAGCGGCGGGTCAAGCAGTCTAATCGTAACCGGAAGGCCTGACATAATCTCGAACAAGGCAACAAAATCCTGCCGCTGCATTGGCAATAGCTTATCAAGAGCTAATTGCCGGCCTGCGGTATCAACAGCCATGATCATTTCGCGCATCGCAATAATTCTGTCAGAATCAAAGAACATATGTTCTGTCCGGCACAGCCCGATACCTTCGGCACCAAAGGCGCGCGCTGCCTCGGCATCTGCTGGTGTTTCAGCATTTGTACGCACCGCCATATCGCGCATGCCATCTGCCCAGCCCATGATAATTTCAAAAGCGCCCGACAGAGACGGCTGTACCATGTCCAAGGTACCCAGATAAACTTCACCTGCCGCCCCATCAATTGTCAGCGTATCACCATCTTTTAATTCAACATCACCGCAATAAACGATACCGCGCTGACTATCGATACGAAGCTCGCCTGCGCCCGAGACACATGGCCGGCCCATACCGCGTGCAACAACCGCAGCATGGCTCGTCATACCGCCCCGTGCCGTTAGAATGCCGGCAGCAGCATGCATGCCATGGATATCTTCAGGACTGGTTTCTAGCCGCACCAGAATAACAGACTGGCCCTGACTAGCGCGCTTTTCGGCCATGTCTGCTGTCAGCGTAATAATCCCGCTTGCCGCACCTGGTGAGGCCGGTAATCCGCGAGCAATTGCGTGTCTGTCTGCTGAGGGGTCAAGGGTAGGATGTAATAGCTGATCAAGCGATGCTGGGTCTAGTCTCATCACTGCTTCTTGTTTGGTGATAAGCCCTTCTTCAGCCATATCAACAGCAATCGTCAAAGCAGCTTCTGCAGTCCGTTTACCGCTGCGTGTCTGCAACATATAGAGCTTATTCTGCTGCACCGTAAATTCAAGGTCCTGCATATCCCCATAATGCCGCTCTAGTGTCGTGCGGACATCTGCTAATTGGGTAAAAATTTCAGGCATTGCTTCTTCAAGAGACGCTACGTCTGTTCCGGCTACCTCGCGGGCGTGGCGCGTCAGTGGCAGGGGCGTGCGAATACCAGCAACAACATCCTCACCCTGTGCATTGATAAGATATTCGCCATAAAACAGATTTTCGCCCGTCGACGGATTCCGTGTAAAAGCAACACCTGTCGCGCAATCATTACCTTTATTGCCAAACACCATCGCTTGCACATTAACAGCCGTGCCCCATTCGGCCGGAATATCATTCAAACGACGATAGGTAATTGCGCGCTGATTCATCCAGCTAGCAAAGACAGCCCCGATAGCGCCCCAAAGCTGTTCCATCGGATCTTGCGGGAAATCAATACCGGCTTCTTCAGTAACGATCTTTTTGTATTCACCAACAAGTTGTTCCAGATCATCACCGCTGAGATCGGTATCAACAAAAATGCCCCGCTTCAATTTCATATCTTCAAGAGCGTCTTCAAACAGTCCGTGATCCACTTCCATCACGACATCGCCATACATCTGAATAAACCGGCGATAGCTGTCATAAACAAACCGCGCATCACCTGTGCTGGCGGCTAGACCTGCGGCTGTCTTATCGTTTAACCCAAGATTAAGAACTGTATCCATCATGCCCGGCATCGAGGCACGAGCGCCTGAGCGAACAGATAGAAGCAGCGGGTTAGTCTCGTCTGCGAATATGCTTCCAGTTTCCTGTTCAACAAGCTGAAGCGCTGTTTCAACATCAGCCTTCAGCGCATCAGGATAGCAGTGATCATTATTGTAATAATGCGCGCACACATCAGTTGATATTGTAAAGCCTGGCGGGACAGGCAATCCAATAGATGCCATTTCGGCAAGGTTGCCACCTTTACCACCCAGCAGAGAGCGCATGCTGGCATCCCCATCACATCGAGACTTACCAAATGAATACACCCATTTTTCCATGCGCTGGCTCCTGTTTCTTTTTTAACTCTAGCCTATTTATCCAGAGATAGGATAATCGCTACTTTTCTCAAGTCCTAGAAGGTTTCTGTAAGATGCCTACCGTCTGACTAGCTACCTTCTATCTGAGATAAGTCGCCGATAAGCGCCATCCGCGCCCGCACAAGCGATAGCAGCGCTAAACGGTTTAGCCGAACCTCATCAATCTCGCTATTAATCATCACATGGGTGAAAAACTGCTCAATCGGATCTGCAAGGCCGCTCATCGCTGTCATCAACTCAGCCATGCTAGCTGGTGTATCAGGCATGATTTCCGGCAGCATATTAACAGCCGCCAAGAGCTGGGTTTCCTGCTCAGTCTCGAATAATGCTGCTGATGGCGCTGTCTCTGGCAAGGCTGCCTTTTTTTCTTCGGCGGCAAGTAATGAGGCAACACGGCGCCACCCCGACAAGACGGCGGCTCCTGATACGGTTTTCAGAAAGCTATCAAGCTGTGCGGACTGCCGCATGATCAGGTGCAGCCGGCCAACCCCCTCATGACAACCAAGAACCGCACTGACAACATCATGTGCAATACCTTTATTCCGCAGGACAACACGCAATCTTTCGCGGAAAAACGCGGGCAAATCGGCATCACTATCATCAAACTTATATAGAACTGCGGCATGCTTCATCAGCTTATCAAGCGGCAAAGACACATCTGCTTCATCCATAATCCGCAAGATTCCCAGCGCAGCGCGGCGCAATGCGTAAGGGTCACGAGAGCCTGTCGGCTTTTGATCAATCCCGAAAAAGCCTGTTAAGGTATCAAGCTTATCGGCAAGAGATACAGCATAACCTTCAGCAGAACGGGGCAGATTATCTGATGGGCCTTGCGGGCGATAATGGTCTGAAATCGCCTGACTGACAGCCGCTGTTTCATTGCCTGAGGCCGCATAATAGCCGCCCATAACACCCTGTAATTCAGGAAATTCACCAACCATCCCCGTCACAAGATCTGCCTTGGATAGCTGGGCAGCACGCCGCGCATCAGCGTCATCACAGCCGGGAAGATAATCGGCAAATTGCCCAGCAAGATTAGCCAGCCTATCAGCTTTCTGAGCCACAGTGCCAAGACCATCAAAAAAAGCAACCGAGGCAAGTTTTGGCAACAGAGACTCAAGCGGTGTCATGCTATCCTGTTGCCAGAAAAACGCGGCATCTGACAGCCGGGCTTTCAGGACCCGCTCATTTCCTGCGGCAATCAGCGATACCTGATCAGCATCACAATCTCTATTTGCTATGGTCAGAAAATAGGGCGCAAGCTGGCCACTCTGTTCATGACCTTCTGGAAAGCGTGTTGCAAAAAACTTCTGATGAACACGCATTGATGTTACCAGCACTTCTGCGGGCAATGCCATAAATTCAGGCTGAATACGGCCTAAAATGGCATGCGGCCATTCCACTAGCCCCGTAACCTCACGCAGTAATCCTTCATCCGGGACAAGCTCAATGCCATGCGCTTCTGCTAGCATATCTGACTGGCGCATAATATCGTCGCGGCGAATATTTGCATCAACAATGACATGCGCTGCTTTCATATCGCCAAGATAGCTATCAAAATCACTTAGCTGAATGGGATCATGCGGATAAAAAGGATGGCCATGCACCTGCGCGCCAAGCGGCATTACCATACCGCCCCCAAGCGCTATCTCGCCATCAATAGCCTGCCCATCAACAAGAACACTAACAGACGTTAATGGGCGCACCCAAGTAACAGTCGAGCGGGACCAGCGCTGGCTTTTCGGCCAGGGGAACTGACTGATAACATTTGTGATAAGGGGCACCAGAATATCTGCTAGAACAGCGCCTATCTGCGTTACATTTGCAAACAGGAAACTGCCTTTATCTGTTGCGCGCACTTCAAGTGCATCGCGCGACAGACCAGCTGACAGGCAGAACCCGTCAATCGCCTTATCTGGTGCATCACTGCGTGGTCCACGGCGCTCACTTACACTGTCCGCAAGACGTGCTTCAAGCCCGGTAATTTCGACAGCCATATGACGCGGGCTAATAGCGCTGCGTCCTGCTACCGGAGAAAAGCCAGCCTCTGCAAGGCCATCCATCAGACGAGATTGCAGGGCTTTAATTGCATCTGCTTGCAAGCGGGCTGGGATTTCTTCACAAGAAATTTCGACAAAAAGAAGGCTCATGCTCCCGCCCCCTTTATATTTCCAACCCATGCCTCACAGCAGCCTTTTGCCAATGTCCGCACCCGGGCAATATATCCCTGACGTTCAGTAACAGAGATAACCCCGCGCGCATCAAGCAGATTAAACAGATGGCTTGCCTTCATACAATGGTCATAAGCTGGCAAGGCAAGGCTCTCATCAAGCAGCTTCTGGCATTCAGCCTCACTATCCTTGAAATGCTGAAGCAGCAAATCTGTGTCAGCAACTTCAAAATTCCAGCGTGAAAATTCAACTTCAGCACGGTGGAAAATATCACCGTAGCATTTCCCGCCTTCATCATTGGGAACACCGTCCCAGTCCAGCTGATAGACATCATCAATGCCTTGAATGAACATCGCAAGCCGCTCTAGCCCGTAGGTAAGCTCAAGCGGAACAGGGCTACATTCAAGCCCGCCAACCTGCTGGAAATAGGTAAATTGTGAAATTTCCATCCCATCGCACCAGACTTCCCAGCCAAGACCCCATGC
>DGJU01000055.1:0-6183 GCA_002387605.1 Alphaproteobacteria bacterium UBA4588
GCGGCCTTTCCGGGGCATGCTATCGTTGGCGAAGAGCAGGGCGGGCATGCTGATGAGGGGATAAGCTGGATTATTGACCCCATTGATGGCACCCGATCCTTTATTACAGGGCGCCCCTTATTTGGCACATTGGTTGGTATTGTTGAGGGCGGTATTCCGGTCAGTGGCATGATTGATATGCCAGCTATCAACGAGACGTATCGTACCGAAAATGGTCGCAGTCTTTTTGAGTCTGCTGCAGGAATAGTTGCTATCAAGAGCCGTTCATGCAATCGGCTTGAGGACGCTCATATTGCCACCACATCTCCTGATGCCTTCACAGCAGAGGGCTGGCAGGCCTTCTCCGCAGTGAAAGATAAATGCGCCTCATCTGTTTATGGCGGTGATTGCTATAATTACGCCCTTCTGGCAGCCGGTCATCTTGATATTGTTATTGAGCACCAGCTTGGCACGTATGATATGATGGCGCTTATACCGATATTACAGAATGCCGGCGCATGCGTGACTGACTGGCAGGGCGCGCCAATTACCATTTATAGTGATGGCTCCTTACTTGCCTGCGCGACCCAGGCGCTTCATCAGGATGCGCTGGAATGCCTTCGCTCATCTCAAGAGCAGAGGCGCTAGCATGACATGTCTTATCGCCTATCATGACGGGGATGAGACGGATGAGCGGCAGCGCGGCTGGCAGACACGGCTTGCTGCTTATTTGCCAGGCTGTCAGCTTGTACCACTTGTCGATAAAGCAGCAGATGATGCTGAAATTGCGCTTGTTTGGGCTCCGCCTGCAGGCCGACTTGCCGAACTCTCTCAGCTTAAATTAGCTGTCTCTCTTGGTCAGGGTGTTGACCATGTGATGGTGCCGGGAAAACTACCAGATAATATTCCTCTTATCAGGATTGTTGATCCCGACATGTCACATGCGCTAAGCCAGTGGGTTATTCTGGCAGCGCTCGACCATCTGCGCGATGGTCCTGTCTATCGTGAACAGGCGCGAAAGCGTGTTTTTGCCCCACATAATCAGCGTCAGACAAGAGGGCTTCGCCTCGCTGTCTATGGTATGGGTGCAATTGGCTCTATGATTGCCACGCGGCTTGCTGATATCGGATTTCAGGTACATGGCTGGAGCCGCTCTGAGCGCCCACAAACCAGCGCCCTTACAATGCATCATGGCCGCAAGGGCTTTGATAATTTGCTTAGTAACTGCCAGCTTCATGTGTGTATCTTGCCATTAACAGACGAAACCCGTCATATTTTTGATACCGATGCATTTGCGGCAATGCCGCGCGGCGCCTATTTCATTAATGGCGGCCGCGGCGCTCAGGTTGATGAATCAGCGCTGTTGCAGGCGATTAGCTCAGGTCATATTGCAGGGGCAACATTAGATGTGTTTGAACATGAGCCGCTGCCAGATAATCACCCTTTCTGGGATGAGCCGCGCATTACAATCTGGCCGCATGTTGCGGCTCAGACAAATCCTGAGACAGCGGCTCAGCAGGTTGCAGATGCGATAATCGCGGTACGGGCCGGTCAGGACCCGGTCAATCTGGTAGACAGACAGCGCGGCTATTAATCAGCTATTCGTTTCAGCTAACTCTGAAATATGCTGGAATGTTGCACGCAGCCCCATGGCTTCGCCGCCTTTTGGCCGGCCAGCGCGGCTGGAGATATTCCATGCCATGACATCCACATGCGCCCAGTTGACGTCACGGCCGGTAAAGCGACGTAAGAAAAGAGCGGCTGTAATGGCGCCGCCATATCCGCCGCCAGACCCTGTGCTAGACAGGCCTGCCTGACCGGTATCAAGGAACCTGTCATAGGACTCGAATAACGGTAATTGCCAGATAGGGTCATGCAAGGCTTCGCCAGCGCGCATCAGAGCCGTTGCTGTTTCTTGATGATTACAGAACAGAGCTGGACATTCAGTTCCCATAGCAACACGAGCTGCGCCTGTCAGCGTTGCAAAATCAATTAAGAAGTCTGGATGTGGTGCATCATCGTCTGTCAGAGCATGATGCAATGCATCGGCCAGCACAAGCCGGCCTTCTGCATCGGTATTACCAACCTCAACCATGATACCTGCCGCCGTGGCAATGCTATCAAGGGGGCGCATGGATTTTTCTGAAATAGCATTTTCTGCTGCTGCAACAAGCACCCGCAATCGCACCTTAAGGCCTGCTGCCATAATCGCTGCTGCAAGGCCAAGCACATGAGCAGCGCCGCCCATATCCTTCTTCATGATTTCCATGCCTTTGGACGGTTTAATATCAAGGCCGCCAGAATCAAATGTGATCCCCTTCCCCACAAGGGTGATGGCCGGCCCGTCACTTCCCCAGCGCATATCAACCATGCGTGGCTCACTCTCAGCAGCGCGTCCAACAATATGCAAAGCAGGCGCATAAGTAGGAAGCGCCTTGCCTGAAATAACTTTTACATCGGCGCCAAAATGAGCGGCTATATCGCAGGCTGCATCAGCAAGAGCAGCGGGCGTCATGATATTAGCTGGCTGATTAATCAGCTCACGGCAGATATGGGTACCAAGCAGTTCAGCCTGTGCAACCGTGTCTTGCTCGGCGGCGCTCAGACAAAGCCGAGCGCGTTTTTGCCTTTTTGGTTTATGAGGCGCAAACCGGTATTGTGCCAACCCCCAGCCAAGCTGGATGGCAGCAAGTGATTGGCCCGAGACACAAATCGGCTTCCAGCTTCCCTCTGGAAGGGCATCTGCTGTTGCGGCGCTCTGCCAGATGACGCTATCAGAGGTAATGCTCAGTGCCGCATCAAGCCCGCCTCCCTCACCGGGAAGCAGGGCGGTATTTCCGGCACGTGCGGTAAATCCAGTATCCGATAGCCAGCGTTGCTGGCCGGCACTCAAAGAGGCAATAAAATTATCTGCCTCATCTACAGCGCAAAAATATAGCAGACGGGATGTCTGCTCATCTGCAGTAAGCCCATTATCATAATCAAGTATTGGCATCTGGAATCCTTACCGGTTCGTGAATAACACAGGAAGTCGCGCTGCAAGGTAAACACCTCTTGCCCCAAGATAGAAAATAAAGGCAGTAAGGGCGGCGTCAAGGTCTGCAAAGGAAAACAGATAATGCGCCGCAATGAAAGAGATAAGCGCAAATGCCATACCGTTTCGCATTTCAGCACTATTTGTTGCGCCAACAAATACGCCGTCCATCTGAAACGCAAGAAAAGAGACAAGTGGTATCACGCTTACATAAATCCAAATAGCGGTGGTCGCTTCTATCAGGTCAGGCTGGCTGGTGAGCATGCTCAGAATAGGGAGCCGACAGAAAAATAGAACAGCTGATAAAAGAACCGAGCTATAGAACGCGAGAAGCGTACTGCGCCAGATAATATATTTCATATCAGCAAAGTCGCGTTTGCCAAGACGGTCTCCAACAAGCGCTTCTGCGGCATGGGCAAAGCCATCTAGGCCAAAGGCAATAAAGCCAAAAATAACCAGAACGATTTGCATCGAGGCAAGAGACAGGTCGCCTGTTTTGGCCGCATGCCCCAGCAGAATGGCTTCCACCGCCCAAATCATCACAGTGCGTAAACATAAATCCCGGCTAACAGTCATAAAGGCGCGCCAGCTAGGGTGGGTAAAAAGCGCCCGTGGCGAAAGCTGGAACGAGGTGAGCTGGTAATGCCGTCGCCGCAGAAAGACAAAGTATAGCATTATTATCAGTCCAGCCCATTGGGCAAGAACTGATGCAAGAGCAACCCCTGTTACGCCAAGCTCCAGGCTTGTCACAAACAAGATATTTAGCCCAATATTGCTAAGATTTATGATAAAGAGCTGGACCATCCCCATCCGCATTGATTGCATCCCGAATAACCATCCCAACAGCGCAATATTGCAAAGCGCTGCCGGTATTGCCCAGATTCGGATGGATATATAATGCGCCATATGGCCCTCAACAGCAGGGCTTGCGTCAAGCATGTTTGCTGCTAGCCAGATAAGAATAGGGTGGAGAATAATAAGAGCTGTGCTGCATAAAATTGCTAACATCAGGCCGCGGATAAGAAGCGATGTGACTTCGGGCATATTGCCTTCGCCGCGTGCGCGTGCGGTAAAGCCGGTGGTCCCCATCCGCAGAAAACCAAAGCCAAAATAAAGCAGGTTGAAGACCAGCATCCCAAGTCCCACGCCGCCAATATAGGCTGGGTCGTTCAGGTGCCCCATCATCGCAACATCAACAGCACCAACCAATGGAAGCGAAATATTGGAGAGCATAACAGGCCATGAAAGCTGCCAGATGTGACGATAGGATGAGCGCAAATGGCGCGCTGGAGGGGGCATAGGCGTAAAATCTTTCGGCCATTATAGGGATAGGAATAATGTCTATATCTGACTGAAATAGGGTGTCAGATCTTACCTAAGGTGACAGTCTATAAATATTTCGGTTTTACGTCTAGCAGGCTGATGATGTAGGAAAGGAGGAAGAGAAAAGATGATGCCGGAGTAATGCCGGGTCACAGCAATGTTTTCTGCTGGTAGTCAAGGACAGTATACTCCATGTTATTTCCCTGGATGAAGCACAATAATCTCAACTGGCATCAGACTATTGCCCAGTTTATGATGAGCCGTCGTGCTTTATGGCTATTACTTGCCATTATGACGGGATTTGTTCTTATCACCCATCAGGCAGTGCCAATGCTTGACAGGGATGAAGCGCGCTTCTCGCAGGCAAGCCGCCAGATGGCCGAAACAGGTGATGTTATCACCATCAGGTTTTTGGATGAATTACGCGCCAAGAAACCAGCTGGCATTTATTGGCTACAGGCAAGTTCAGCTGCCCTATTCGGCATAGATGATGTAGCGTCTTACAGATTGCCGTCTTTGATTGGATTTTTGGCAACACTTACCCTTACCTATTTTTTCACCCAAAGCCTGTTTCCCTCCCCTGCGGCCCCGCTTCATGGTGTGCTGGCGGGGCTTATGCTAGCCAGTGGACCGCTATTACAGGCAGAAGCGCTGCTTGCAAAAACTGATTCTCTGCTTCTGGCGACCATTTTGTGCCAGCAAATTATGCTCTGGCGTATTTACCGCGATAGTGACCTTAAATCGCCAGCATCACACTGGGGCGCTTTTTGGATAGCCTTATCTGCCTCTATTCTCCTGAAAGGCCCGATTGGGCCGCTTGTCTCGTTTGTGACCATTGCAGGCCTTTGCGCACTAGACAGAAATATCAGTTGGCTAAAGCGGTTATGCTGGGGGCGTGGCTTGTTGATTGTTGGATTTATCACATTGCCATGGGCGCTGGCTGTCACGATTGCAACAGACGGTGCTTTTTTGAAAACAGCTATCTCAGCAGATTTTCTGGCTAAGGTGCAATCTGGTCAGGAATCACATGGTGCACCGTTTGGCACTTATTTCCTGCTGATGTTTTTGATGTTTTTCCCTGCCAGTGCCTTTCTCTGTTTTGTTCCTTTGCTCGGCAAGAGCCTGCTCACCGACAAAGCAAGTAAGTTCTGTCTTGTCTGGCTTGTTGGATATTGGTTTGTTATTGAATGTGTGCCAACCAAATTGCCACATTATATCCTGCCATTATTACCGGCTCTGGCGCTGCTGACCTCTTTGGCATTAACGCGCTCCTTGCCTGTTGCAGGCCGGAAACTGGCACGGCTGATTGACGCTGGATATATCGTTGCGGCACTTAGTGGCACCTTATTGTGCGGCGTGCTTTTCTGGGTTGCGATAAAATATGGCGGGATTACGGGTGGGCGTGCCTTTGTAAGTGTACTGCTTATCTTTATGCTGGCAGCGCTTATTCTATGGCATCTCTGGCTGTGGCGGGCGGGCCGTAAAATCGGCGACCTTGTTGTTATTCTCTGTGCTGGTGCTGTGCTTCATTTTATGGCGATTGGCGGTGTGATTGCCCATCTAGATAGCGTGCATATTGCGCCCCATATCTCCCGCTCAATTGACCAGCTCGAGAAGAAGCCATCTTTAATTGCGCTTGCTGGATATCATGAGCCGTCGGCTGTCTTTGAAATCGGACGCGATGTGCTGCTGCTGACAGCTGATGAAGCGGCACTATTTTTAGCTGAAGCCAAAGATGCACTCGTCATCATAGAGGAGCGCGCATTACCTGATTTTCAGAAAATAGCAGATGAGCTTGCGCTTCGATTACAGGAGGTGGCGCGGGTTGACGGCTTTAACCATTCGCG
>DGJU01000055.1:6329-12082 GCA_002387605.1 Alphaproteobacteria bacterium UBA4588
CTTTCGGGAAAAAGGGTCGGATAGATGAGCGTTGCAGATGCATCAGAAAAGGTTGAAATTTCAGTCTTGGTGCCCGTGATGAATGAAGCGGGTAATATCCGTCCGTTAATGAACGAGATAGCCGCTGTGTTCGCAGGGCGTTCATTCGAAATCCTCTACATCAATGATGGCAGCACAGATAATACCGCAAAGGAGCTTGCAGAAGCAGGCGCTGCCATACCTCAATTACGCATCCTGAACCATGAGAATCGCTCGGGCCAGTCTGCAGCATTGCGGTCCGGATTATTTGCTTCCCGCGGCGACATCATTGCCGTGCTTGATGGTGATGGCCAGAATATTCCGGCTGATTTTGCGCAGATAGAAAAAGCTTTGATAGGCGCGCGCCCTGCGTTGGGTATGGCAGGCGGCGTGCGTACAAAGCGCCAAGATAGCTGGATAAAATTGCGGGCGTCGCACTGTGCAAAATGGATCCGTGCCAGCCTGCTTGGTGACAGTCATCCTGATTCAGGGTGCGGCATTAAAATGGTTGATAGAGATATTTTCCTGAAACTTCCCTACTTTAATCATATGCACCGTTTTATGCCTGTTTTGGTGCGGCGTGAGGGGGGTGTTGTTCTACCTGTGGCCGTTGGGCATCGTGCGCGGGAACGCGGCATATCCAAATATGGTGTCATTGACAGGCTCGTTGTTGGCATAACCGATATATTAGGGGTTATCTGGCTGATGAAGAGATCAGCTCACCCAGGCCATGTTAGTGAAACTGGTGTAACGTCGCGCGCCGACATGACCAAAAATAACGAGGATTGAGATGCTGTCACTTACGTCTGACCTAATCGGTCAGGGAGCATTATTTATCGGGTCATTATTGGTGGCGCTTCTGCCATTTCTGCCAGAGAGCATTGCGACGGACCCGGGCCAAATTATGATTATCATCGGGTTTTCAGGCCAAGGCCTGTTTGCGATGCGGTTTATTATTCAGTGGCTGAAATCCGAGACACAGAAAAAATCTGTTATTCCGATAGCCTTCTGGTATTTTTCAATTGGTGGCGGCCTTGTGCTGTTGCTTTATGCCCTCTGGCGCAAAGACCCTGTCATCATTTGTGGGCAAGGGCTTGGGCTGTTTATCTATTTGCGGAATCTTTATCTTATTTTCCGCAGTAAGGATGCTTAGGCCTATCTGCTAAAGAGCTGTCCTGCCCATGTTAAGGATATAGCCCCATTCTTCTGCAGAAATAGGCACCACAGATAAGCGTGCCTGACGCACCAGAGCAAGCTGAGCCAGAGGCTGTTCTGCCTTAATTTCAGCAAGCGTAACCGGCCGCACCATAGGCGCGATAGCCCGGACAGTCACCATCCCGAACCGGCCAGACGCATCGGTGGGATCTGGATGATAGGGGGCAATCACATCAACAATCCCAACAATCTGTTTTTCCGCAACAGAGTGGTAGAAAAAACCGAGATCGCCAATATTCATAGCCTTCATATTATTGGCAGCTTGATAATTGCGGACACCATCCCAGCCTTCGCCCGTGTCGCCTTTTTGAACCTGCTGGTCCCATGACCATGCGCCTGGTTCTGATTTAAAAAGCCAATATGCCATTTAGGGCCTTTCTTTTGGATAACGGCACTGCCAGCCCGCGTTATTCAGTTCCTGTCTCACGGGCAAGCAGGCCAGCTATTGTCTGGGGGATGTCAGCCCCATGATTCACAATTAGATTAACAGCTTCGCAAATCGGCATTGTTATGCCGAGCTGTTCTGCACGCTTCACAAGCCGGGCAGCTGAATGGCGTCCTTCAGCAAGTTGATTGCCGATAGCCGCGCCACTGCCAAGTGCAAATCCATATGCCATATTACGCGAATGCTGATTACTGCAGGACAGGACAAGATCGCCCATACCGGCAAGTCCCATGATTGTGGCTGGTTGCGCGCCAAGCTGGGAGGCAAGACGGGCTGTTTCGGCCAAGCCGCGCGTGACAAGGCCGGCGCGGGCATTATCACCAAGGGACTGACCAGCAGCAATGCCAGCAGCAATGGCGATGATATTTTTGATAGCGCCTCCAAGGGCTGCCCCTACGACGTCATTCCCGTGATAAACGCGTAATGAGGGAGCGCTGAAATGGGCTGAAATTTGGCCACTAAGCGCATCATCAGCGCTGGCAGCAAGAAGGGCGGTTGGTTTATCCTGAAGAACTTCATCAGCAAAAGAAGGTCCTGTTAGGATAGCAAATCGGCGGTTTGGATAATGCTGGGCCATATATTCGGGCAGAAACAGCCCGCCTCCATTACCATCAGGAACCAGCCCTTTTGCACAGAGAATAACCGGAACATCTGCTGCAGCATGCTCGTTGATAAGCGCGAGCGCATCTTCATAACCAGATATTGGCACAGCAAGATAAATAAAATCGGCGCCAGTCAAACAGGATGTATCTGATGTTGCTGTCAGCGAGGCGCGCAGGCGGATATCCTGAAGCTGGCGAATGTGACCGCGCTGGAGCGCGCTTGCTGTGTCCGCCGAGCGGGTCAGAACACAGCAATCCTGTCCATCAGTCTGGCGGAGTTTGTCAGCAAGGGCTGCCCCCCAACTTCCGCCGCCCATCATGACAAGTGAGGGATGTGTGCTCATATCATATCTCGCATTCTACCGGCAGGTCTTCTGGTCATTAGCTTATCCTGTTAGGAGCGAATACCGCGTCCCGGCGGCGGCGGCGCTTCATCATCAAGCGGCCAGCGTGGTCTGGGAGCAAAGGTAAGTGGGCTTGTCCTGTTTAGCTGAAAATATTCGCATCCAACCCATGCAATCATAGCCCCATTATCGGTACAGAGCGATAGCGGCGGTGTCGACAAGGTAAAACCCTCGGCTGTTGCAAGCTCTTGCAGAGCATGCCGGACTGTCTGATTGGCGGCAACCCCGCCAGCAACAACCAGCTGACGGCTTCCTGTTTCGTCATAAAACCGATGTAGGGCGCGTTTGGTGCGGGCAACAAGGCTATCGGCTATCGCTTGTTGAAGGGAGGCTGCGAAATCTGCAACTGATGGTGCATCCTGCCGGCCCTCTTTATGGGCATCATTTGCTGCCTGCCAGCGGGTCGCAACAGCTGTTTTAAGGCCAGAGAACGAGAAATGACAATCGGCGGCATTGCGGCGGGGGCGCGGCAGCTGGATAGCGTTTGGCTGTCCGCCAATCGCAGCTTTTTCAATTGCTGGCCCGCCAGGATAGCCAAGGCCAAGTACAGAAGCTGATTTATCAAACGCCTCACCGGCGGCATCATCCATTGTTGTGCCGTAGCGGGCATAAAGACCGGGACCTCTGACACATAACAGCTGGGTATGACCGCCCGAGACAAGCAGCAGCAGATACGGAAATGCCAGCCCATCTGTGAGCCGGGCAGTCAGCGCGTGCCCCTCAAGGTGATTAACAGCGAAATAGGGCAGCTCTCTTGCCGCTGCTATCGCCTTTGCGCTCATCGTGCCAACAAGGACGCCGCCAATAAGCCCCGGGCCGCCGGTGGCTGCTATGCCATCAATATCATCAAAGCTGCAGCCTGCTTCTGATAAAGCTTGTTCGATAACCGGCCGGATAACATCTAGATGTTGGCGCGCTGCAATCTCAGGAACGACCCCGCCATAGCGGGCGTGAAGCTCAGCAGAGGACGCAATAATATTCGCATGCACGGTTCGGTCAGACGATACAATAGCAGCAGCTGTTTCATCACAGCTACTCTCAATGCCAAGAATGGTGCAGGCAGTGCTCAACGTGCAAGGTTCCTTATCAAAGCGTTTTATGAGGGCTCTTTTTTAGGGTAAGCCTATCAGTTTTATCGTCTGTGACTACTCTGATCTGCTCACCTATTCAAGCGCCGCCGAAATAAAGCAGTTGATTATTCTGGTGCTGCCAAAAAGTGACAGATATACAGCATAAAAATTTTAATATTCCACCTATGGAAAAACATTGTTGCAAAAACCAGAACAACATCACAAATTTATTGATATGACCTAGCATTTTGTGAAATTATTTCAGGAGCGGCATAGCAGGATTAGGGTCTTTCATGCTGTCTGCTACTATCTTATGGCATTGCATCTGATGCTGCAGGTAAAGCCATAGCATTGATGCAGATAAAGGGGCGTTTTTATTATGTCGGAACAGACGATGCTTGCCAAAACTCCTCTGCATGCCTTTCATCTGAGCGAAGGCGCCAAAATGAGCGGTTTTGCCGGCTATGATATGCCGCTTTCCTATACGCAAGGCGCTATTGCAGAACATCATCTATGTCGGACGGGCGCAGCGATTTTTGATGTCTCGCATATGGGCCAGATTGAGCTACGTGATAACACAGGCTCTGCAGAGGCAATCTTAGCTCAGCTTGAGACGATTATTCCTGCTAATCTGATTGGCTTGAAGGCCGGACGGCAGCGCTACGGTCTTTTTCTAAATAAAGATGGCGGCATTCTTGATGATTTGATGGTGGCAAATTATGGCACTCATGTCAGGCTTGTTGTGAATGCTGCTTGTGTTGAGCAGGATATGGCGTGGATTTCAGGCCATTTGACGGATATGTCTATTACGCAGCTACAGCGCGCTCTTATTGCGCTTCAGGGACCATCTGCTGGCGCGGCTTTTGCCGCCCTTGTCCCGGCGTCGGCTGACATGAGTTTTATGGATGCCTGTTCTTTGCACTGGAATGGGGTAGAGATTGAGGCAACGCGGTCTGGCTATACTGGCGAGGACGGGTTTGAGATTAGCTGTCCTGATGCGGTTGCTGAAGACCTTGTCCGGGCGTTACTGGCGCATGATAATGTTGGCTGTGCCGGCCTGATTGCGCGCGATAGTTTGCGGCTTGAAGCTGGCTTGTGCCTTTATGGACAGGATATGGATGCCTCAACTAGTATTGTTGCGGCTAGTCTTGGCTGGGCCGTTCCCAAAATTCGGCGCACTGGCGGTGCCCGCATGGGAGGCTTTATTGGCGCAGATAGAACATTGGCTGAGTGTGATGCTGGGGCAGTATTCTGCCGGATAGGCGCTGTTGCCCCAAAAGGTGTGCCGCCACGCGCCGGTACTGAAATTTATACGAGCGAGACAGCGGAGGCGCCGGTTGGCAGAATAAGCTCAGGCATGCCCGGGCCGTCTGTTGGTCAGCCCGTTACAATGCTACAATTGCCGCATGATATTGCTGTATCCGAGCTGCCGCTTTTTGCAGATGTCAGGGGGAAGCGCATTTTGTTGAGCCGAGCCGACATGCCGTTTTTCCCGCACCGGTTTCACAGATGAGATAAAGCCAGTGGTGGCGCGATGGCGCATCAGGTAAGATAGATGAGTAAAACAAGATTATTTTTGAGGGATGTAGAATGCTAAAATATACCGAAGATCACGAATGGATTAGCCTTGAAGGAGATGTTGCAACGGTCGGGATTACAGACCATGCACAGGATGCTTTGGGTGATATTGTGTTTGTTGAATTACCCGATGTCGGCACAGCAGTTACGGCAGGCGGCGATATGGCAACAGTGGAAAGTTTTAAGGCAGCCTCGTCTGTTTATGCCCCGCTTTCAGGCGAAATAATCGAAATCAATGACAGCCTGAGTGATGATCCGGCGCAAGTGAATTCAGAACCCCTTGGTGCTGGCTGGTTTGTCAAAATTAAACTCGATAACCCGTCTGCTGCAGACGCCCTGATGGATGAAGATGCCTATAAGGCTCTGATTGCTTAGGCCATAAGACTTCACTCACCAGTAAGACTTCACTTAATTCAATGAG
>DGJU01000062.1:0-544 GCA_002387605.1 Alphaproteobacteria bacterium UBA4588
CTGTTCGGAAAACAGACTTTCCTGCTACAGGGGTGAGGCGGGTGAGACAAAGGCTGTTGCGGTTGCCCATATGCCGTAATCTTGCAGGTGGCTGGCTGCCCTATCAGCGGCTTCTTTGCTTCGTATAAGGCAAAAACAACTACCTCCGCTTCCCGACATCGCCCTGCCGATATAGTCGGAAGGGAAGTCAGATCTGAGGCCAGCTAACTGGTCTAGCAGGTCAGCTATTTCGGGATAAAGTGCGCAAGCAGGCGCTTGTAAGTCATTGCCGAACGCCATCAGCCTCTCAAAGGCACCGCTTTCAAGGGCTGATGTCTGCTCAGTGGCAAGGCGCGCCGCCTCATCTTGTGAAAATGACATAAGGCGCGCAAATACATCCTTTGTTGATACAGCAATGCCGGGATTTGCGAGCACACAGTGAAGGGTTCCGTGCTCAGGCGGTGTGAGCCTGACAAGCGAGGTTCCGGTACCGGTCATAAGCTGCCAGCCAGGCGCAAGGCAGACGGGCACGTCAGCGCCGATACTCGCAGCTATTTTTGCTACC
>DGJU01000062.1:688-1729 GCA_002387605.1 Alphaproteobacteria bacterium UBA4588
AAAGGCAGGTGCATCGCCAGCGCTGAATAGGCTGCGGCAATTAATGTATCACCCCCTGCATTTTGTAAATCGGTTGCAAAAGGTCCGGTAATCTGCAAATCAGTTTTCGCGTCTTCTCCAGCATCTAGCTGAACAGGGTGCAACGACAGAGTGTCACCAAAAGCCGTAAATCCGGCAACCGAAACAAGCTCATGATAGCCATTTGAGCGTCGTCCGGTCACATTCAAACACAGATTAACCTTTGCTGGCGCAAGATAGGATGCAGGATAGGATATTGTCATTGTGCGGACTTTGTACCGGCGGTTGTGGCATCTGATAGTTTTTGACGGGTAGCGTCCCGTTCCTGATCTGCAAGACCAAGGTCAAGCGCATGCTGCCATTTATAGCGCGCTTCGAGGTGTCGTCCGACCGCCCAATAGGCATCTGCTAGATGGTCAGAAATAATAGCATCTGTTGGGGCAAGCTGAATGGCGCGTTCAAGCCATTCAATTGCATCATCCATCCGGCCCAGCCGGTAATACACCCAGCCAAGTGAATCTGCATAAAACCCAGAGGCTGGTTGCAGCGCTACAGCCTTTTTAATAAGCGCGATCGCTTCATCTAGATGGCGTCCATCATCTGCCCACCAATAGCCAAGATAGTTTAAGGTTAAGGCATCATCCGGTACCCGCTGCAGAACAGCGAGAAACAATTTTTCTGCCTCATCATCAAGACCCGTCTGCTCGTAGCAGATTGCCAGACCCCGCATCGTCAGAAGTGTCTGGGGGCGCCTCTTTTCAGCTTCCAGATAATAGGGAATAGCTGTATCACAGGCACCCTGATAGCGGTGTAGATTGCCGGCAAGTTGATACAGCCTATCTGGCTCAATGAAGGCCGTTTCGAAGTGCTGTGGCTGATTAATCTGGGCAATAGCATTATCAATCATGCTGATAGCATCATCTCGTCTGCCATTTTCATCAAGTGCGCTGAGCTTTACCAGAAAGGCTGGTTGTGCCCATGGCGTATCAAGGCTGACGTCATCAAGATAGGCAAAACTATTTT
>DGJU01000062.1:1848-26577 GCA_002387605.1 Alphaproteobacteria bacterium UBA4588
ATCTTGCAATGCAAGTGGAGGCGCAGTTGGGCCATATTTCGTCTCTAGCAGCCGGCCTAATTGTTCAGGATTAAAGTTCGATGAGAGCCTGTCTTGCAGAATCTCCATCGCGTGGTCTGATTTGCTAAGTCGGGCAAGACCCATTCCGGCTGTGATAGCGATAAAGGCTGAGTTTCCTGACGCCCTCAGAACAGCGTCATAATGTGATGCGGCCTCCTGTTTGCGTCCCAGCAGGTCAGCCAGAAGGCCTTGTAGCATCATAACATGGGCATTTGGCCCAGCTTGTCCCTCAGCAGCAAATAGGCCAGATAGCTTATCCATTTCACCAGACGCTATTTCGAATTCACCAAGACCGGCATAAGCAAAACTGCGAAGAGCTGTTCCGAAACCTACATAGAGCTGGTCGCTCTGTAGCTTGGTTGCAAGAGCAAGAACAGCCTGCCAGTCCTGATTAAGGATCGCAGTCCCAATTGCTGGCTCGACCGAAAGGGGAAATCGTATATTACGATTCTCCAAAGTGCCGGCTATCTGTTCAGCTTCCGCAAGGTCGCCATTCTGATAATGAATAAAGAAAGCTTGTTTCAGTAGGCTTTCAGATGTCTCATCTAGGTCAAGCCCTGCGCGAAAGGCGTGCGATGCTGATGGCAGATCATTTTCATAAAGAGCCTGTCGCGCAATAAGATAGTAAGCTGAAAGACTGGATGCCGAAGCGTTGTGGGTAGATGGCGATGTATTTTGGGCTGTTTCTGAAGATTTTGCGGCAGTCTGACAGCCTGCCAACACCAGTAATACCATTGCGGCAATAGCAGAAAAAAATATCTGGACTGAACGAGGTTTGGGCATCTTGATGTGCACCTTGGGCTTGCCGCAAAAAGCCACAAAAGCAATAAGGCTGCTGATGTGGCTTTTTATGATGGTTACATATTAGGGTAGTTCGGGCCGCCCCCACCTTCGGGCGTAACCCATTGGATATTCTGAGATGGGTCTTTAATATCGCATGTTTTACAGTGGACACAATTTTGCGCATTGATTTGAAGGCGCGGATTAGTCCCATCATCTTCCCTGACAATTTCATACACACCGGCAGGGCAATAGCGCTGCTCAGGAGCATCGTAAAGGGCAAGGTTATGGTCAATCGGTACGCTCATATCTTTGAGTGTTAAGTGGGCAGGCTGATTTTCTTCGTGGTTCGTACCAGACAGAAAGACAGATGAATTTCTATCAAAGCTCACGACATTATCAGGCTTCGGATAGTCAATTTTTGGCGCGTCTGCGGCAAGCTTCAATGAGCTATGGTCAGCATGGTGATGGAATGTCCATGGTGCGCGCCCTCGTAAGATATAAGTATCAAGAGCTGCATATGCCATTCCTGTCCAGAGCCCTTTAGCAAAGCCAGGCCGGATATTACGGACCTGATGAAGCTCTTTCCATAACCATGATGCTTTGATTGCCTCTGCATAGGAAACAGGCTCAGCAGATGGGGCATCTGATAAGAGCTGCTTAAAGACAGCCTCTGCGGCAAGCATGCCAGATTTCATCGCAGTGTGAGTGCCCTTAATTTTCGGGACATTCAAAAAGCCAGCTGTACATCCAACAAGACAACCGCCCGGGAAGGTAAGTTTCGGAACAGACTGGAACCCGCCTTCATTAAGAGCCCGCGCACCGTAGGAGACACGCCGGCCACCTTCAAATATAGATTTGACAGCAGGATGCGTTTTAAAGCGCTGGAATTCTTCGAACGGCGATAAATGAGGGTTGCTATAATCAAGTCCCACAACATAACCAACAGCAACCTGATTGCCATTCAAATGATATAGGAACGAGCCGCCATAGGTGTCTGTTGCCAGTGGCCAGCCAACAGAATGCCAGACAGCTCCCGGCTTTGATTTTTCAGGCTCAATATCCCACAATTCTTTAATGCCAATAGCAAAAGTCTGTGGGTCTTTGCCTTCACGTAACCCAAAACTATCAAATAATCCTTTGGTGAGGTGGCCGCGGCACCCTTCAGCAAAAATTGTTTGTTTTCCGATGAGGTCCATTCCCGGCATGTAGCCATCGGTCTTCTCGCCATCTTTGCCGATGCCCATATCACCAGTAGCAACCCCGCGCACACTACCATCCTCATTATACAGGACAGTTGCTGCAGGGAAGCCTGGATAGATTTCAATACCCATGGCTTCGGCTTGTTCACCAAGCCAGCGGCAAAAATTACCAAGTGAGATAATATAATTGCCATCATTATGCATTTGGGGCGGCGTTGGCAGACGAAACGATCCTGTTTTCGTCAGAAACATAAACTTATCGGAGGCAACAGCTGTATCGAGTGGGGCGCCCTTATCCTGCCAGTCAGGGATAAGTTCGTTAAGGGCACGCGGTTCTAGAACAGCGCCAGAGAGAATATGGGCGCCAATTTCGCTGCCTTTCTCAATCAGGCAAATCGACAAATCCTTGCCAGCTTCATCGTTCAGCTGTTTTAGCCTGATTGCTGCTGATAATCCTGAAGGACCACCGCCAACAATCACTACATCAAATTCCATTGATTCACGTTCCATCGTCCGCTCTTCTCTGTCTCTCTTAATTTAATCTTCGAGGTGCCACTCAGTATTTTTTACATATCGTAAAATTGCCACCTTTTCTCTTTACAGACTTATCTCTTCTTAACTGATATCACAATTTACCGATTTGACGCAGACAGACAGCCCTCTATATGACATTCTGTCATTAATATTATCCGACAATGCCAGACAGAAACAGACATGACAACGACCTACGAAACCAGAGAAGAGCTGATTTCTGCCCTTCGGTACCAGTTAGATTCTGGTATTGATACGTTGCTTGTTGATACGCCAGAACCTGGCAGCCCATTTATGTCTGCCGATAGTCTGCTAAAAACCGAGGAAATATCACCTAATATAGCGGCATCTCAGGCTGTACCCCAGGGTGAAAATCAGTCTGAATATCAGCTCCAGCAGCAGCATTCTGCGCTTGCCGCCACCCCTGTTCAGCATGCGCCAGCCCCATCATTATCCCAGCGGCCGCTAGACCAGGCATCTTCAGGTGCGCCTGATTTATCGTCTGTCAGCAATCTGGGCCAGTTAAAAGATGTGCTGAGTGAGTTTGATGGATGCGCGTTGAAAAAAACGGCAAGTAACCTTGTATTTTCAGATGGTAATCCGGATGCTCGTATTATGCTTATTGGCGAAGCCCCGGGCCGTGATGAAGACCGTATGGGATTGCCGTTTGTTGGAGAATCAGGCCAGCTTCTTGACAGAATGCTAGCTTGTGTTGGTTTTGGGCGGAATGATGTTTACATCACCAATACTCTGCCATGGCGACCACCGGGGAATCGCACACCGTCTAGTGAAGAGGTTCACATGCTCTGGCCGTTTTTATGTCGGCATATTGAATTGAAAGCGCCTGATATTATTGTTGCACTTGGCGGAAGCTCAGCAAAACTTCTGCTTGAGACGACAACCGGTATTCTTAAATTACGCGGAACAGTCACAGAAAAATCGTTTGGTGGACGCGCTATACCTATCCTTGCGACACTGCATCCGGCTTATCTTTTGCGTACGCCCATCCAGAAGCGTGCCTCCTATTTAGATCTTCTCCAGCTTCGCAAAATGGCAGATAATCTTACTCCTGCTGCTACAATATAGTCGCCGGGATAATGATGGGGATAGTGCTAGGGTCGTAAAATGGTTGAAGGGTGATGGCGTGAAAGGTAGAAGAGTGGTTATGGAAAAGATTCAAAAGGCTTTACCGTCACGTTATCGTGTCCAGAGGGCGCCCCAGCAGACATATATTGATCATAACTATGCTCAACGGGCCCGTATGTGCCTAACCGCTATCGCAAGCATGGTGATTTTTTCCTATTTAATGGTATCGGCTCATGCTGCTTCATTGCCTGACGCGCCAACATCAATTCCGCCTATCTCTATTTTGTCATCGTCTGATGCCAAACTCTATGAAGAGATATTTGCTCTTCAGCGAGCCGGCGATATCAAAACGGCGACCAAAAAAGTAAAGGCGCTCGATAATGACCTGCTAATGGGGCATGTTTTATCGCAGAAATATCTGCATCCCACGGCGTGGCGCTCGACCTATGCTGAATTATCATCATGGCTGAAAAAATATAATGATCACCCCGCAGCGAGCCGGATTAAATGGCTCTCGAACAGACGCAAGCCGAATGCTGCAAAAGCAGCGCGTAATCCAAAGCCGGGCTATTTGAATGGGGTTGGCCTATCGCAGCCACAAAGTTTCAGAGCCACTGTGCCAGAAAGTTGGAAAGGCCGCTCTTCGCCAAAACAGACAGCGGCAATCGCACGCGAAATTCGGCGCTTCATTCGGCGTGGTCATCCATCTGGCGCGGCCGATTACTTAAGTAAAAAATCTACATTGCGCTATCTTACAATATCAGAAGAGGCTCATTTGCGCGGGGAAATTGCGCATGCTTATCTGATTTTTGGCGTGGATGATAAGGCTATTCGTGCCGCGCGGCAGGCTATTGCTAAATCGGGTGAAACAGCGTGGATGGGATATTGGGCCGGCGGATTAGCCGCATGGCGCTCGCATCGTTACGAATTGGCAGGCACTTTTTTCCGGTCTCTTGTTGATCTTGAGAAGGCGCCTGATGTGTTGCGTGCTGGCGCTGCTTTCTGGGCACATCGGGCCTTAATGCGCGAGGGTCAGCCGAAAAGAGCCATGGAGTATCTGGAAATTGCATCCTACTATCCGCATAATTTCTATGGCGTTGTGGCGCTTCAGGTAGCAGGACAGACAAAGCAAATTGAATTTGTTCAGCCATCAGTCTCGGATAGCTTCTTGAGCTGGCTTCGGGTTCAAGCAGGCGGAAAGCGCGCTTTAGCCTTGTTGCAGGCGGGAAATTGGACAGAAGCAGCTCGTGAATTACGCTACCTCCATGGTGAAATGCCAGAGCGTTTTACAACAGACATGATAGGGTTTGCTGCGCGGTATAATATGCCGGGCCTTGCCTTCCGTCTGGCTGACATTTACCGGCAAGATACTGGGGTTGAGTATAATGCTGCGCTTTATCCTGTTCTGGATACAGATGTAGAATTTTCTGTTGATGAAGCTCTTATCTGGTCGATTATCCGGAAAGAATCTGGCTTTTATCCGCTTGCGCGAAGTCATGCAAAAGCCGCTGGGTTGATGCAGATAATGCCAGCAACAGCTGCCTTCATTGCTCGGGATAGACAATTTCGGTCATCCAAGCGCCATTTGCTTCATAATCCGGATGTGAATTTATCACTGGGTCAGGATTACATTGCCCATCTTCTGGATGAGAAGCATATCAAAGGAGATCTTGTCCGGTTGCTTGCTGCTTATAATGGGGGGCCGGGTAATTTGAGAAAATGGCTCCGCTCAACCAATCATCAAGATGACCCGCTGTTATTGATAGAATCTATTCCGGCTCGTGAAACGCGGAATTATATTAAGGGTGTTATCTCGTTTCTATTCATGTACCGGAACCGGTTTGATGAAGAGATGCCGATGCTACAAGGCTTGGTTACGGGCGGTGCAACTGATAATCTGGTGGTGCGGCAGTAAGGATATATACTCCGATGCAGCGCCTCTTTTGCCAAGGGAAGTCCCATGTCACGACTGGATGAAACACGCCCCTTTATACCGGTTCGTATTGCGGTTCTGACCGTATCGGACACACGCGCTCTGGCGGATGATAAATCGGGTGATTTATTAGTATCGCGCCTGACAGAAGCAGGTCATGAGCTAGGGGCGCGCGCCATCGTTCATGACGATGAGGTGCAGATTATCAAAGCTCTCAGGGGGTTTATAGAGACGGCTGATATTGATTGTGTGATTGCAACTGGCGGTACCGGCCTTACAGGGCGCGATGTTACACCTGAAGCGTTTCGGGCGGTTTTTGATAAAGAAATAGACGGGTTTGGCGAAATGTTCCGGTTTCTGTCATTTCAGAAAATTGGCACCTCAACATTGCAAAGCAGAGCTGTTGCCGGTGTTGCGGGCGGCACCTATCTGTTTGCCTTGCCGGGATCGCCGTCAGCTTGCAAGGATGCATGGGATGATTTGCTGGTTCATCAGCTTGATTATCGCCACCGTCCCTGCAATTTTGTTGAGATTATGCCGCGCCTGACAGAAACAGGGCGCGCAGGCCGTCCATCTGGAAAATAATTTCTGGCGTCCCTTATTCAGGAGAACATCAGCATGCCGGCAAAAGAGACTCATTATCCGGATTTCAGCTTCGAGGCGGCACATTGTAACATGGGCCCAGTTATTGGGGTTGATGAAGCTGGCAGGGGGCCATGGGCAGGGCCTGTGACAGCAGCAGCTTTCTGGATTAATCCGGGGAAAAAAGATCAGCTTCCGCACGGCTTAACAGATTCTAAAAAATTATCAGCAAAAAGTCGTGGCCTCATTGAGAGCGAACTCGCCCTCCCCTCAACACCTCATCTATTTGCTGTTGCCCATGCAACTGTTGCTGAAATTGACGAGGGCGGCATCCTGACAGCAACATTTCGGGCTATGAGGCGCGCTATCGAGGCGCTTGCTGGCCTTACAGGACAACCGGCAATGGTGCTTATTGATGGTAACCTCATCCCACCAGACATACCCTATCCCTGTCAGGCGGTTATCCGCGGTGATGGACGTGTGTTATCGATTGCTGCTGCGTCTATCATGGCAAAGCAGGAACGCGATCGTATTATGGCAGCGTTGCATGAAGACCATCCGCATTATGGCTGGATAACAAATGCCGGCTACGGCACCAAAGCCCATAGCGACGCCATCGCTGGCCATGGCATTACACAGCATCACCGCAGAAGTTTTGCCCCGATAAAGACCTATCTAGCGCACGCATCTAAGAGCAACGCCTAACGTATCTTTGGACGCCGCGACACACCTCTTGCATCAGCAGATAAATAACGCTGGCTCACATAAGGGCTTGTGCGGGCTCTCCCACATATCGCGATAGCTTTGTGAGCATAACACAATATGTAGATATCACTTTAGCTATGGTTCATAAATGTTTGACTTTGTTTGATTCTATGATTCAAGGTAGAGGCGAATCACCTATTTTAAACGGATTTAATGCTATGAAGCACGACAGAATTATCCATGCTGATTGCCTTGAGGCGCTGGCTACGTTGCCGTCTGCAAGTGTTGATCTGGTATTTGCCGATCCACCTTATAACCTGCAATTATCAGGAACTTTGACGCGTCCCGATCAGTCGGTTGTTGACGCGGTTGATGATGAGTGGGACCAGTTTGATAGTTTTCAAGCCTATGATACGCTATCTGAAGCATGGCTGCGTGAATGCCATAGAATTTTAAAACCTGATGGCGCACTTTGGGTTATTGGCAGTTATCACAATATTTTCCGGCTTGGCCGTGTGCTTCAGGATGTCGGCTACTGGATTTTGAATGATATTGTCTGGCGCAAAAGTAACCCAATGCCTAATTTTCGCGGTAGACGCTTCACTAATGCCCATGAAACGCTTATCTGGGCTTCAAAATCAGAAAAATCAAAATACACCTTTAATTATGATGCAATGAAGGCATTGAATGATGGTCTTCAGATGCGGTCTGACTGGGTAATGCCAATCTGTACAGGCCAGGAACGGCTCAAAGGTGCAGATGGCGCAAAGGCCCATCCAACCCAGAAACCAGAAAACCTTTTGGCGCGGGTTATCCTGTCATCAACCAAGCGGGGCGATGTTATTTTAGATCCCTTCTTTGGAACAGGAACGACTGGGGCTGTCGCAAAGCGTCTTGGTCGTCACTATATCGGCATCGAGCAGGATAAAGGCTATGTTGACCTTGCAACTGATAGGCTTGCATCAATTACTCCGATTATCGAGGACAGCCTGATTGAGACAGCTGAAAAAAGAGCCCTTCCGCGGATTCCGTTCGGCGCTCTTCTTGAAGGTGGCTGGCTGAAAACAGGTGATGCGCTTTATGATACGAAACGCCGTTTCACAGCGCGCGTGCGCACCGATGGCTCGCTTATCACAGACGACAAAAAGACAGGCTCCATTCATTCACTTGGGGCGCAATTGCAGGACCAAGCCTCATGTAATGGTTGGCAATTCTGGTATATCGAGCGGGCAGGAGAACTTATTTCCATCGATTCGTTACGCACAGAAGTCCGCGGTACACAGCAGCTATAATTTAGCTATCTGTCGGCGGCGTTAATCGGCGCGGCATAAGGACCAATCCAGCTCCCAGAAGAAGCGGCACAATCAGCATGCCTATTCTGTCTGTCCCACTTGCTAGCACAAGCCAGCCATAAAATAGCGGCCCAAAAAAGCTGGTAAGCTTTCCTGACATCATAAGCAGGCCAAACAGGCTTGCCCTATCTTCTTCCGGGGCCACCAGTGATACCCAGACCCGCGAAGCAGACTGACATGGCCCAATAAATAAACCAAGCGAGAGGCCCGAAATCCAGAAGACCTCCTTGGTTGGTGCTGAAATGCAAATTATCCCAATTACAATCAGCCCCCATAAAGAGAGCCGGATTGTTTTCGGCACACCAAGTTTGTCGGTTATCATGCCGCCACAATAGGCACCGATTCCGGCTGTGAGATTAAGGCCGATGGCAAAGATAAGAATCTCTGTCTGGCTAAACCCAAAAATACGAGCAGCAAAAATGCCGCCAAAAGCAAAAAGCGTAATAAGGCCATCATTGAACAGCATTCTTGCAACAAGAAAACGCATCAGATAAGGGATTTTCTGGGCTGTTCTGATTGTCTGTAGCATTTGCGCAAAGAAGGGCTCAGAGGGCGGCTGGGCGGGGGGTGTGCGAACAAAGAAAAATAGCGGAAGCCCGAAGATAAAAGCCCATAATCCAGCAAAAACCATTGTTGCGCGCACTGGCTCAGAGGTTGCTTTTTCAAGCCCGAAAAGAGGCGTATCAGGCAGAATCAAAAAGACTAGTACAAGCACAAGAGAAAGGATGGCGCCAATATAGCCAAGGCCCCACGCAGTTCCCGATAACCGGCCTTGTTTATGCGGCTGTGCCAGAGATGAAAGCATCGCATTATAGAAAATAAATGCTGTTTCTATCGTAAAGATAGAAAGTGATGACAAGCATAAAGCCAGCCAGATGGCAGAATTATCAGGGGTGACAAACCAGAGCCCTGCAGTGGCAAGACTTGCCCCTAAAAGGCAGACAAACAAAAATGGTTTAAGCTGCCCTGTATTATCGGCAAGCCGGCCAATAAAAGGAGCGGTAATGCCAATAAGAAGGGCTGTTGCGGCGGTCATTTGTGACCAGGCAAAACTGCCGCCCTCTGGCATTACAACTGTGGTGAAATAGACAGCAAACACAAAGGTTGTGTGCAGCGCCGAAATAGGCGAGCAGGCCCAATCAAACATCATCCATGAAAAACGTGCTTTTCGGAATGATGCGCTATCGGCATAAGAGGGTGTAAGGTCTGATATGTTGGTCATGATGCTCAATATTCGTAAGTTTGAAGAACCGAGACGGGACATGATAATTTATCACGGCCCTTTAATCCTGTAAGTTCAATCGCGCAGACAGCCCCGCAGACAATGCCGCCTACTTTGGTGACCAGCGATTCAGCTGCGGCGAGTGTGCCGCCTGTCGCGAGTAAATCATCACATAAAAGAATGCGCTTTCCTGCAATATGGCGGGCTGTTTGTAAGGCAAGCCGTGCTTCGCCATATTCAAGTGAATAGGATGTTTCAATCGTCTCACCTGGCAGCTTGCCTGTTTTGCGGATCATTACGACACCGCATTCAAGGGTAACAGCAGCAGCGGCGCCAAATAAAAAGCCACGGGCATCGATACCAACAAGCATATCAGGTGAATAGGACCGCGCTTTTTCACAAAACGCCTTGGTCATTTGGGAAAAAGCATAGGCATCTTCAAGCGCCGGACTGATATCATAAAAGGTAATACCAGCTTTTGGAAAATCAGGAATTTTTGCGATATAGGGATCAAGTATAAACGGGGTATCGCTCATCATGGGCCTCTTAAGGTCATCAAAAAAGCCCCCCTGTCATCAGGAGGGCTTTTTGATTAAACGCTTAGTAAGACTTTTTTTCAAGCCGTCGGCGATGTAAGACCGGTTCAGTATAACCTGATGGTTGAATGCGGCCGTCAAAAACAAGCTCGCATGCTGCTTTAAAGGCGATGGATGTATCAAAATTGCCAGCCATTTTTTCATATGCAGCATCATCTTTATTCTGCTCATCGACAACAGCGGCCATTTTCTGCATGACGCCCATTACCTGATCTGTTGAACAGACCCCGTGATGTAGCCAGTTGGCAATATGCTGTGATGAAATCCGCAATGTTGCTCTATCTTCCATGAGACCAACATCATTAATGTCTGGCACTTTTGAGCAACCAACACCTTGGTCAATCCAGCGCACAACATAGCCAAGAATACCTTGGGCATTATTTTCCAGCTCATGGGCAATATCTGCATCGCCCCAGTTCGGGCGCGTTGCAACGGGGATAGTAAGAATATCGGATAAATCTGCACGCCGGTTTCCAACAAGATCAGCTTGGCGGGCAAACACATCTATCTGGTGGTAATGAAGAGCGTGGAGTGTCGCAGCTGTCGGGGAGGGAACCCACGCACAATTAGCCCCTGATTGAGGATGGCCAATTTTCTGCTCCAGCATATCCGCCATTAAATCAGGCATCGCCCACATGCCTTTGCCGATTTGTGCCTTGCCAGAAAACCCACAGGCAAGACCGATATCAACATTCCAGTTTTCATAAGCACTGATCCATGCTGCCTGCTTCATATCGCCTTTGCGGATCATCGGGCCGGCTTCCATAGATGTATGGATTTCATCACCCGTACGATCAAGGAAGCCAGTATTAATGAAGACAACACGAGATTTTGCTGCGCGAATACACTCTTTCAGGTTAATTGTTGTCCGGCGCTCTTCATCCATAATACCGATTTTGACGGTATTTTCAGACAGGCCAAGAATACGCTCAACTTCTGAGAAAATATTACAGGCAAAAGAGACTTCTTCTGGCCCATGCATCTTTGGCTTTACAATATAGACAGACCCTTTGCGTGAATTGCCTTTGCGGGCTCTATCGGGAATTGCCCCCAGCACTGTCATAAACGCATCCATAATACCTTCTGGACATTCACTGCCATCAGACAGACGAATAGAGGGGTTTGTCATCAGATGACCAACATTACGCACAAGCATTAATGAGCGACCATGAAGGGTCAGTGTGCTGCCATCACGCGCGGTATAATGTCTGTCGCCATTCAGCGCGCGGGTGAATGTCTTATCGCCCTTTTTCATCTCAGTTGTGAGCGTGCCATCCATTAAGCCTAGCCAGTTTCCATAGGCCAGAACCTTATCTTCACCATCAACTGCGGCCACTGAATCTTCGCAATCCATAATAGTTGATACCGCTGATTCCAGCACAACATCATTAATGCCGGCTTTATCAACAGCGCCAATTGTGCCGCTACGGTCAATTCGGATATCGATATGCAGCGTATTTACACTCAGTAAAACTGAGGTCGGGGCTGTCTCATCACCTTGATAGCCAATCAGTTGGCTGTCATCTGCAAGGGCTACCGGACCTGCTTCACTGCCGAGCACAAGACCGGTGCTATCAATGTGAAGGCTGGCAATATCATGCCAGCTTGCTCCATTCAGAGGCAGACGTTCATTTAGAATGTCCCTTGCAGCTGCAATCACTTTTGCGCCACGCACGGGATTATAGGACGTGCCTTTTTCTGCGCCATCTTCTTCGCTCAGAATATCGGTGCCGTAAAGCGCATCATAAAGACTACCCCAACGTGCATTTGCGGCATTTAACGCATAACGAGCATTCATCACAGGAACAACAAGCTGAGGGCCAGCAATGGTTGCTATTTCAGCATCAACATTTGTTGTTTCAATCGCGAAATCATCACCCTCTGAGAGCAAATAACCAATGTCTTTCAGAAAACTGGTATAGGCATCCGCATCAATGCCATTATCGCGGTGTGCGACAAGCCATTCGTCAATCTGTGCCTGCAGCTCATCACGCTTTTTAAGCAAATCTGCGTTACGTGGTGCCAGATGATGCACGACAGAATCAAATTCTGGCCAGAAATGCGATGGCTCCATTCCGGCTGCCGGCAACAATGTGTCATTCACAAAGCGGTGGAGTGCGGCATCAACAGAAAGATTGCCTTCAGCGATGTAACCCATGGTGAGTGTCTCCTCGGATAGGGGGTTTGAATCAGATAATTACCTTAGACGCCTTTATAGAGCGATTAGCCATCGCGATGTAACAAAGCTTTCCGCTTCGTGGAAACGCTTTTCAAAAAAATCCACGTGCTGGAAAAGATGCTTGGCTGAAGGCGCCTTGTTTATATAGACAGTATTTTAGACTGCTTACGAAGTGGGACCAGCCCATTTCAACCCAGCATTATCAAGATAGTGGATAATGTCTGAAACAAACCTATCACAAATCACGGCATCTGTACCTTCGGCGCGCGCAACAAGCGCAGCTTCGGTGTTTGAGGCGCGAATAAGCCACCACCCTTTGGATGTTGTTACCCTAACACCGTCTGTCACATTAACAGAATCGGGGGCGTGATCGTTTGACACTGCCTCAGATAACCGCGCCATAACCCCAAATTTTTCCGTATCGGGGCAATCAATACGGCATTCGGGGGTTGTGAAAGTTTCAGGCAGACTATCCATGAAGTCTGTAATACTCATTCCTGTTTCTGCTGTGCGTTTTGCTATTTGAGTGACCAGCCTGCTGGCAACATAAAGCGCATCATCAAACCCATAATCTCCGTCAGCGATAAAAATATGACCAGACATTTCTCCTGCAAGAGGGGCTCCTGTTTCATGCAGTTTTTGCTTCATATGAGAATGGCCTGTTTTCCAGAGATGTGGCGTGCCACCGGCATCACGGACAATCTGCATAGCAAGTGCACTGGATTTTACATCAAAAATTATATCGGCGCCCGGATTGCGGGTAAGGATGTCTGTTGCAAGAAAGGCTGTGAGAATATCCCCTGCTATTTGCCGGCCTTTTGAATCTACAAGACCAATGCGGTCTCCATCCCCATCAAAGCCAATGCCGCAATCCGCGCCCATAGCGCCAACCTGTTCACGAAGGCTCTCAAGTGTCTCAGGATCAACTGGGTTGGGATGGTGATTTGGGAAATGCCCATCAATATCACAGTAAAGTGCTTTATGTGTGCCCTGTGCCCCGCCTTTATCTGATAGCGCTGCAAGCATGGCTTCTGTAGCCGGTCCGGCAGCGCCATTACCAGCATCCCAGACAATAGACAGAGTGCCGAAATCAGCTTGCTTCACCAGACGCGCAATATAAGCGTCAAAAACAGATTTTTCCTCTCGGTGCCCACCATCAGCTTTGATAAGACCAGCAGCGGCGCGTACCCCTAATTCAGTAATTTTGTCACCAAAAAAACTATGATGACCCAGCACTATTTTAAAGCCGTTATAGTCAGGTGGATTATGGCTACCTGTTACCTGAATGGCGCCGTCGCATGATAGAATACGATCAGCAAAATAAAGCATAGGTGTTGGGCCAACGCCAATATCAATCACGTGGCAGCCAGCCGCAACCAGACCGTTACATAATGCATCGGCCAATTCAGGTGAGGTTAGCCTTCCATCACGCCCAACAGCAATCCGGGGCACAGCACCCTTTTTTGGCAGGAAGCTGGCAAAGATATTACCAATTGCAAAGGCATCATTGGCTGACAAGGTTGAGCCAACCTGTCCCCTAATATCATAGGCACGCAGGATTGTCGGATCGAAGTTATGAGCAGTCACAGTCAACTATTCCTTTAAGAAATCTATCTTTTAGCCCGTTTTATCCTCTGTTTAGCACAGTATCGGTAAGCCATTTATCAAGCTCAGTTCCAAGTTCTGGGCGGGATCTAGCAAAGGCAATATTCGCTTTTAGAAAGCCTAGCTTAGAGCCACAGTCAAATCGCTCGCCACTGAATCTCAAGCCCATAAAGGGGACATCCGGTATTCTGGCGGCAAGTGAGTCTGTTAGCTGAATTTCACCGCCTGCGCCTTTATTGCCTTCTGCGAGCTTTTCAAATACGCCAGGCTCAATAATATAGCGTCCAACAACGGCCAAAGTTGATGGTGCAACCTCTGGGGCTGGTTTCTCGACAATATCGGCGATTTTGACTAGCTGACCTGCCTCGCCCTGCGGCGTGATAATCCCGTAAGAGCCAGTCTCATCTGCTGGTACATTCATCACGGCAACCATATTGCCGCCCTGATAGGCATCAACCATCTCTCTCAAAGCAGGGGCCCCTAGAATCAGGTCATCAGCGAGCAAGATAGCAACTGGCTCGTTGGCTATCTGATGACGGGCGCACCAAATAGCATGACCAAGGCCTGCGGCTTCTTGCTGGCGCACATATGATACAGAACCGGGCGAGTGTATCATCCCCTGCACCAAATTAAGCGCCTCTAACTTGCCTCGAGCAACAAGGGTTGTCTCTAGTTCAGTTGAATGGTCAAAATGATCTTCAATCGCTGTTTTATTCCGGCCAGTAACAAAAATAAATTCCTCGATACCTGCTGCTACGGCCTCTTCAACGGCATATTGAATTAACGGCTTATCAACAATCGGGAGCATTTCTTTGGGCAATGCTTTTGTGGCGGGAAGAAACCGCGTTCCAAGTCCGCCCACAGGAAAAATAGCTTTTTTTACTTTCATCTTCCGACTGTCGCTTTCAATTGTATTTCTGACATTTAAGAGACTAACTCTTTGCCGTGGAGACTGTCTTTACTTGCATGAGGGACCTTAAATGTCCATAAAGACAGGGTCAAGAACACATTGTTGGCGGTAATATATGTCACATCAGATAAAGCAAATTTTTAACCGATCTGCAGAAGTAAAAGCCCTAATGGTTCAGCAATGCTCAGGCATGGCTGAAGATGCGGCACAAATGATAGCTGAAAGTTTGAATGCGGGTGGAAAATTTCTACTCTGCGGCAATGGCGGGTCTGCAGGCGATGCTCAGCATCTTGCGGCTGAATTTATGTCGTGCCTTGACCACAAAGCGCACCCAAGGCCCGGACTGGCGGCTCTTGCGCTGACAACTGATACGTCTTTTATTACAGCCTATGCGAATGATTTCGGCTTTGATGGGATTTTTGAACGCCAAATTGAGACACTTGGTCACGCTGGTGATGTGCTGTTATGTATTTCAACGAGTGGTACGTCCAAAAATGTCGTTTTAGCAGCTCATGCTGGGCGCGCTAAAGGCATTAAAATTATCTCCTTTACAGGTGAGGGTGGCGGAGATTTAGCGGCGCTATCAGATGTTCTGATTGCTGTGCCGAGCCGTATCACGATGCATATTCAAGAATGCCATATTGCTATTGGCCACGCGATAACCGCGCGTGTTGAGACATTATGTTCATAAAAAACGACTGAAAAAAATGCGCGATAAAAGCGCGCCATAGGCGTGAGGAGTAGGCCTAAGATGAAAATTGTTATGATCGGTGCCGGCTATGTCGGATTAGTATCTGGCGCTTGTTTTTCCGAGTTCGGGTTTGATGTTACCTGTGTTGATAAAGATGAGACGAAAATTGCCAAGTTGCATAAGGGTGACATTCCTATTTATGAGCCTGGGCTTGATGAGTTAGTTACCCGTAATTATGCAGCTGGCAGGTTGAGCTTTACAACAGATCTTGGCAGTGCTGTTGCACAGGCTGATGCCGTTTTCATTGCTGTTGGAACACCAACGCGGCGCGGCGATGGCCATGCTGATTTGAGCTATGTTCATGCGGCTGCTGCAGAAATCGCGGCTCATCTTGATGGATATACTGTCATTGTGACAAAATCGACAGTCCCAGTAGGAACAGGCCAACAAGTATCTGATATTGTGCACAAAACACGTCCCGATGCAGATTTTGATGTTGCATCAAACCCAGAATTCCTGCGTGAGGGATCGGCAATTAGTGACTTTATGCGCCCTGATCGGGTTGTTGTAGGGACATCAAATGAGCGCGCTATTGACGTAATGCGCCAGCTCTATAGACCGCTTTTCCTGATTGAAACCCCTATTCTTTTCACATCACTTGAGACGGCTGAATTGACAAAATATGCAGCGAATGCCTTTCTTGCAGTGAAAATTTCCTACATTAACCAGATTGCTGATTTATGCGAAAAGGTGAATGCTGATGTGCATGATGTGGCAAAAGGTATGGGGCTTGATAAACGTATTGGCGGGAAGTTTCTGCATCCGGGGCCAGGTTATGGTGGCTCCTGCTTTCCAAAAGACACACTTGCTTTGGTAAAAACAGCTGAATTTTTTGAGTCTGATGTGCCGTTAGTTTCCGGCGTGGTGCGGTATAATTCGAAGCGTAAACAAGACATGGCTCAGCGCGTCATTGATGCGATGAAGGGCGATGTTGAAGGTAAAAAAATTGCCATTTTAGGGCTCGCTTTTAAACCTGAAACAGATGATATGCGCGAAAGCCCTTCGATTGAGCTGATAACAGAGCTTACAAAAAAAGGCGCTGTGATAACGGCCTATGATCCAGCCGCAATGGTAGAGGCAAAACCACATCTTCCGGCGTCTATAACATATGCTGAGAATGCTGCGAGCTGTCTGACAGGCGCGGACTGTGCTGTATTGGTAACCGAATGGAACGAGTTTAGAGCCCTGACACCGCTCAGTTTCACTGAATTAATGGCTGGAAATGTGCTGGTTGATTTACGCAATGTCTATGACCCATCAGCAATCCGAGCCGCCAATATTCATTACTCTTCTATTGGCAGAGCATAAGCGTAGGATAAGAGCCTTTGCGTCATGAGGTAAATAAAGAGTGTTGACTTCTGGTCAGCACTTTTTCTATGTTGCGATAACATCTGTTGGGGTGCCTGTGATTTTTACACTGGCTGAGAGGCGTATTTCCGCTAACCCATTGGACCTGATCCGGTTCGTACCGGCGTAGGAAACGGAGCTATTTATGAGACATGATGATTATCAGCATAGCATTAGCCCCATAAAAATTATGGGTTTTGCTGCATTGCTTTATGCTGGAAGCGCGTCATGAGCATTGTATCAGCTTTAACCATTGCAGGCTCCGATAGTGGCGGCGGTGCGGGTATTCAGGCCGACCTGAAAACTTTTTCGAGCCGCGGTGTTTATGGCGCATCGGTCATTACAGCCCTGACAGCTCAGAACACGCAAGGCGTTACCATGATCGAGGCCGTATCACTCGATATGATTATGGCCCAGATTAAGGCTGTTCTCGACGATATTGATATTAGCGCGATAAAGATTGGTATGCTGGGGTCAGCAGATGTCATTAAGACAGTTGCGCGTGCATTAACCCATTATCAGGGTCCTATTATTTTGGACCCTGTGATGGTTGCTAAATCAGGTGATAGGCTTCTTGATAATGATGCAGAACAGGCGCTGATTGAATGTCTTGTCCCGCGTAGCTCGATTTTGACGCCAAATCTGCCAGAAGCTGCGTGCCTTGTGAAGGCTGATCAGGCCGAAACAAGTGATCAAATGCGGCAGCAGGCAAAAGCCCTGATGAATTATGGTGCGCGCGCCGTATTAATGAAAGGCGGTCACAGTACAGCAGCGTTATGTCATGACCTACTGGTTCAGAAAGACCGTGAAGATAGCTTCACAGCACCGCGTCTTAATACCCGAAATACACATGGAACAGGCTGTAGTTTATCCTCAGCGATTGCTGCTGAGATAGCGAAGGGAAAAACGGTGGTTGATGCCGTACAGGTCTCTCATCAGTGGCTGCAGGGTGCCCTGAAAAAAGCTGATAAGCTTGATATCGGAAAGGGACATGGCCCTGTCCATCATTTCCACGAGTTCTGGTCATGAGCGCGCCCGTATCCTTTCACATTCACGGCGCTGGTGTTGCAGGGCTTTGTGTTGCAACTGCGCTGGTTGCGCGCGGCGCACAGGTTTCACTTTATGACCCAAATGGATTGCCTGACACCCATTGCTGTTCATGGTGGGCCGGCGGCATGCTTGCCCCGTTCTGCGAGGGCGAAGCGGCCGAAGAGCCTGTTATACGCCTCGGCCAGAAAGCTGCGTCATGGTGGCAGAAACAGGGTGTTGATGTTGTACAAAAAGGCTCGCTCGTAGTTGCCCTTGCGCGTGATAAAAGCGAGCTAACGCGTTTTGCGCGCAGGACAGAGCAGCATCAGAATGTTGATGAGGATGGGATTGCCGCTCTTGAACCTGATCTGGCGGGACGGGTGAGGCAGGGGCTGTTTTTCGAAACTGAAGCTCATCTCAGTCCGCGCGATGCTTTGAAAAAACTAACAGAAAACCTGATCTCTGCAGGTGTAACTATTTCATCCGAAGTGCCCGCATCTAATCCGTCATCACAGTTAATTGATTGCCGCGGTCTGTCCGCGCAGGATGCGCTGCGTGATTTGCGCGGTGTTAAAGGTGAAATGCTGGTGCTGCATAGTAAAGATATTACTTTGTCCCGCCCCGTCCGGATGCTGCATCCGCGTCATCCTCTGTATATTGTCCCGCGCGGAGACGGCATTTTCATGTTGGGGGCAACACAAATTGAGTCATCTGACAGAACGCGGGCAACTGTGCGCTCGGTTCTTGAACTTTTGAGTGCTGCCTTTGCGCTTCACCCTGCTTTTGGTGAGGCAGAAATTCTTGAAATCGGTGTTGATGCACGGCCAGCCTTCCCTGATAATCTGCCGCGCATTCGCCATCATAATAATATCATTTATGCTAATGGCCTGTTCAGACATGGCTTTCTGCTTGCGCCGGCGCTTGCAGAAATGACAGCAGATTATTGCTTAACAGGAAAGCAACCGGAGGTGATGGATGAATATCTCGGTTAATGGTGAGGCCATGACGGTTCACACAAAAACGCTTGGCGATATTCTGGATGAGCTCGGCTATAAAGGCCAGCGTGTGGCAACAGCTGTAAACGCGCAATTTGTATCATCGGCTACCCGAAAAGATACCCAACTCTCTGAGGGTGATGCGCTTGAAATTGTTACCCCACGGCAAGGAGGCTGATGATGAAGCAGTTTTATGGTACATCGCTCTCATCCCCGCTGATGCTTGGAACAGCGCTCTATCCATCACCGGCTATTCTAGCAGACGCCTTTGTGAAGTCAGGCGCCTCTGTTGCAACTGTTTCAGTCCGGCGTGAAGCTGCGGGTGATGCGGCAGGAGATGCGTTTTTTCAGCTTATTCGCAAACTTGGTGTTCATATTCTGCCTAACACTGCGGGATGCCATACTGCATCAGAAGCCATCACAACAGCGCAGATGGCACGCGAGTTGTTTGAAACAGACTGGATTAAACTGGAAGTCATTGGTCATGCTGATAGCCTTCAGCCTGACCCCTTCCAGCTTGTGGATGCTGCTCGGACGCTCTGTGCTGAGGGCTTTAAGGTTTTTCCCTATATGACCGAAGATCTCATTCTGGCAGACAGGCTTCTAGATGCGGGGTGCGACGTATTAATGCCGTGGGGCGCGCCTATCGGAACCGGTCTTGGTCTTGTGAATCTTTATGGATTACGAGCCTTGCGCGCTGCCTATCCCGATGTCCCAATGGTAATCGATGCCGGGCTTGGTGTGCCATCGCAGGCAGCGCAGGCGTTAGAGATTGGGTTTGATGCAATCTTGTTGAATACTGCTGTTGCAAAGGCAGGCAATCCGGCTGTTATGGCAGAGGCTTTTGCAAAAGCCTGCGAAGCAGGATATCTGGGCCGGTATGCTGATCCCATGGAACCTCGCGATATGGCGGCGCCGTCAACACCTGTGCTAGGAAAGGCCTTTCTTGAATAATGTTTGACCGTTTTTATCCTATTTTCGATAGTCCTGAATGGCTGGAACGCATGTTACCGCTCGGCCTTAAGCTTGTTCAATTGCGGTGTAAAACGCGTGAAGGAGAGGCGCTGCGAAAGGCCATTACAACAGCGCAAGCACTATGTGATGCACATGACTGTATTCTGGTCGTTAATGATTACTGGCGCGAAGCCATTGATGCTGGCTGTTCATTTGTTCATTTGGGGCAAGAAGACCTCGACCTAGCCGATATTCCGGCCTTGCGGCGGGCTGGCATAAAGCTTGGTATCAGCACCCATGATGGTGATGAGCTGGAACGTGCGCTGAGCCTGATGCCGGATTATGTTGCGCTTGGCCCTGTCTATCCCACGATCCTGAAAAAGATGAAATGGCACCAGCAAGGCTTGGAGCGGGTCACTGAATGGAAGCGCCGTGTTGGTGATGTGCCGCTTGTTGGTATTGGCGGCATGTCGGTTGAACGTGCAGCAGGAGTCTTTGAGGCTGGCGCCGATATCGTTTCAGTTGTCACAGATATTACCTTGAATGATGCACCCGAAGCGCGGTTGCAACAATGGCTGGACGTTACACGATGACCCGTTATGAGCGTCAAATCTCTGTGCCGTCTTTCGGCAGCGCCGCGCAAGCGTGTCTGCAGGATGCCTCTGTGTTGGTGGTTGGCGCAGGCGGGCTTGGCGCGCCGGTACTATCATATCTGGCAGGCGCAGGTGTCGGGACCATCAAAGTGATAGATGGTGATAATGTCTCTTTAACAAACCTGCATCGTCAGACTCTGTTTTCTGAAGCAGATATTGGCAGGCCAAAAGCAACCATTGCGGCTCAAAAATTGCAGGCTCTGAACAGTGAAATTCGCATTGAGCCACTTGATATAATGCTAACGCCAGATATTCTTGGCGAGCATGCAAAGGGATATGCGGCACTGGTAGATTGCGCTGATAGCTTTGCCGTTAGCTATCTAATGTCTGATTTCGCAAAACATCATAATTATGCTTTTGTGTCTGCATCCGTTGTTGGCCGTGCTGGCTATTGTGGCGGATTTTGTGGCGGCGCGCCAAGTATGCGTGCGGTATTTCCGGACCTGCCTCTGCGGCTGACAAGCTGTTCGGCAGACGGTGTTCTTGGACCGGCCGTTGGCATTATTGGCAGTCTTCAGGCGCAGATGGTTTTAGATGTTTTAACAAAGGTGTCGCCATCTCCGCTTGGCCAGCTCGTTCAGTATGATTCTGCATGCTACCGGTTTAGCCAGTTCCGGTTTGATGATGCTTTGGAACCTGATAGCTACTTTCCGTTTATCGCAGCCGACAGCTTTTTGCCGACAGATAAAATCATTGATTTACGCAGTGCTGATGAAGCGCCGCTTATCACTGACAGAGCTGAGCGACTTTCCCTTGATAAGCTTGATGCCGCTTTGCTTAGCGCTCATCAGGGCAGACTTGTTTTTTGTTGCCGGTCCGGATTTCGGGCATGGCAAGCAGCAGAGCGTTGTATCCCGCACGGTGCCGAAAATATCGCCTTACTGGCAGCAGGTACCTTTTTAAACCAGACCTAATATTATCTCGTGAGGAGTATCAAGATGAAGTTCGTAGTAAAGACAGTGATTGCAGGCCTTGCAGCCCTGCTAATATCAGCTCCGGTTCAGGCAGCTGATAAAGTGACGCTGCTGTTGGATTGGTTTATAAATCCAGATCATGGCCCTGTCATTATTGCTCAGGAAAAAGGATATTTTGCTGATCAAGGTCTGGATGTTGAAATTATTGCACCGGCTGACCCGGCTGACCCGCCGAAGCTTGTTGCCGCTGGAAAGGCAGATATTGCGATTTCCTACCAACCCCAGCTTCATCTTCAGGTTGCCGAAGGCTTGCCGTTAATGCGCGTTGGCACCTTAGTTGCGACACCGCTTAACTGCTTGTTGGTCTTAAAAGATGGCCCTATCCAGTCTATTTCAGACCTGAAAGGACGGTCAGTTGGCTTTTCGGTTGCTGGGGTAGAAGAAGCGCTCCTCTCAACCATCCTTGCCCGGCATGGCCTGACAATGGATGACATCACCTTAGTGAATGTAAACTGGTCACTATCGCCGTCTCTTATGTCAAAGCAGGTTGATGCTGTTATCGGCGCCTTCCGGAATTTTGAGCTAAATCAGATGGAAATTGATGGTGTTGATGGTCGCTGTTTCTACCTAGAAGAAGAAGGTATGCCATCCTATGACGAGCTCATCTATGTTGCGAATAAAGATAGTATGGATGTTGATATGCTGCGCCGTTTTCTGGAAGCAACAGAGCTGGCAACACAATATATCGTAAACCACCCTGAAGAGAGCTGGAACCTGTTTAAGGGCACAGCAGCTGAATTAGATGACGAGCTGAATAAAAGAGCATGGCGTGATACATTGCCACGTCTGGCCTTGCGCCCTGCGGCATTAGACCTTGGACGCTATCAGCGCTTCGAAGCGTTTCTTGTCGAGGCCGGATTGTTGACACAAGCGCGTCCCGCAACAGAGTTAGCAATCGATATAGGCGCCCAATAATGAAGTATGGCAGCAGCTTTGCCCAGTTTCGTGCTGGGGCAGGTAATGTGTGGCAGGAGTATGTTTCTCACCGGTTTGTAACCGGCATGGGAGACGGCACCCTGCCACGTGCCGCTTTTTTGTATTATCTAAAACAGGATTATGTATTTTTAATTCACTTCTCGCGGGCCTGGGCTCTGGCTGTTACTAAGGCAGATACGGTTGACGAGATGCGGGCATGTACCGCAACGCTGAACGCTCTTATCAATGAAGAGCTGAAACTACATATTGAATTATGTGGCCGCGAAGGCATTGATGAAGCAACCTTATTTGCTACACAAGAAGCACCCCAAAATCTGGTTTATACACGCTATGTTCTAGATGCCGGATATAGCGGTGATTTCCTTGATATGCTTGCCGCCCTTGCCCCATGTGTTCTGGGCTATGGTGAAATTGGCGCATCCTTGGGTGCTTCGGCAACATCTGATATCTATCGTGAATGGATAAATGCCTATAGCTCCAGTGAGTATCAGGATGTTTGTGGTGAGTTTGGCGTTCTGATGGATAATGCAATTCACAGTAGGCTCGGCACGACAGCAGAACATTCTGCTCGGATGCCAGCGCTTCAGAAACGATTTACCATGGCAACATCTCTGGAAGTAGGGTTCTGGCAAATGGGAATTGAGGGTGCATGATATCTCCGTCCCTGACCATAACGGGCGATGCCCATATTGGTAGCCAGTTGATTTTTAAGGCAGCCTGTCTTGAAATACCGGCTGGCGGTTGGACCTGTCTTCTTGGTCGTTCAGGGGTCGGGAAAACAACAATTTTAAAGCTCATTGCTGGATTGGATGAGCATATCAGTTTTACAGGCGATATTTCATCCAGTGATGCTATGCCGCTGGCGGGGCGAATTGCGCTAATGTCGCAAACCGATAATCTGCTTCCCTGGTTGTCAGTGCGCGGCAATGTTATGCTTGGCTCACGCATGCGCCGCGAGCATGGCCAATCCGATCAGGCCGATGCTCTGATAGAGCGTGTTGGGTTAACAGAATTTTCAGACCGCAAACCTCACACCCTGTCTGGCGGGATGCGGCAGAGAGTAGCGCTTGCCAGAACCTTGATGGAAGACCGGCCTATTATGTTGCTGGATGAACCTTTTTCTGCACTGGATGCAGGGTTGCGTGCCGAGATGCAGGAATTAGCTGCCGAATTATTTGCCGGAAAAACAGTTCTTCTTATCACACATGATCCAGCAGAAGCTGCCCGGATGGGGGATAGGCTTTATCTGATGACAGGCGGCGGTATAGAAGACTTAAAAGCTATCCTGCCACAACAGCCAAAACAACCGCAGCAAACCGTACGGGAATTTGATTCCGCCGAGGTCCTAGCAGCAACAGGCTCTCTTCTCTCAAAATTGAGGGAGATACCATGATGAAGGGTGTTCTGAGCATTTGTCTGTTTGTGATAGTTCTTCTGACAGGGTGGCAGTCACTTGTATCAGGGTTTGATCTGCCACATTATATTCTGCCAAGCCCAATGCGGGTTGTAACTGCCTTTACCACGCATTTCTGGCTGATTTTACGCCATGCCACAGTAACATTTTCTGAAGTAATGCTGGGGCTTATCTTTGGTGCGCTGCTTGGCGGTATGACGGCGATTGCCCTTGCTGCATCCCCCGTTATTCGTGCGGTCATGCGCCCGATGATGGTATTATCACAAGCGCTTCCAGTATTTGCCCTTGCGCCAATTCTGACCTTATGGCTTGGCTATGGATTAGTGCCTAAAATCATTATGGCATTACTCATTATCTATTTTCCCGTGACATCATCATTTTTTGACGGGCTAATGCGAACCCCGTCCGGCATGCTGGATATGGCCCGTGTAATGGGTGCAAAGCCGTCGGCTATTTTGCTCCATATCCGGATTCCTGCAGGTGTTCCAGGGTTGGCATCTGGGATGCGACTTGCTGCTGTTTATGCTCCTATCGGCGCCATCATCGGAGAATGGGTAGGTGCATCAGAAGGTCTTGGTTATCTGATGTTACTTGCAAATGGACGGGCAAAAATCGATCTGATGTTTGCCGCCCTCTTCATGCTTGTGGTGATGACGCTAGCGTTACATTTTCTGGTTGATAGACTTGCCACATTAGCTGTGAGACGCATTGACCCTAGTGCGGCAAGCTAGCACATCATTATCTAGACTTAAGGTATCTCTCAGCGTAATTCCTGCAACGCTCTGAAAGGGGAAATATAATCGCTTTCCATGCTGGTCTGTGTATGCTGAAATAATGCGCTGAAGTTAGCTTTGATAAAATAATGCCGGAGGCAGAGAAAAACATGACGAATACGCCATCAGACATCACTGCAGAAGATTTACAGACATTAAC
>DGJU01000048.1:0-11270 GCA_002387605.1 Alphaproteobacteria bacterium UBA4588
CCATTCAATATCACCTTTGAGCCGGAAATTGTTGCCGTCGTTTTAAGGTCGGTCAGAGCTGTTCCTGCAGAAGGCTCAGACATAGAGACTGCGATCATCATATCGCCTGAACAAACCTTTGGGAGGACCCGCTGACGTAATTCTTCGGGCCCATAATGGGCAATCGCTAATGCTGGACCAAATGAACTCTCAAAGACCGGAAACGCAACGGCAATAGAAATTTTAGCAATTTCTTCAAGGACGAGGACAGCCTCTAGGTGCCCCATGCCGCCGCCGCCATAAGCCTCTGGCAAATTCACGCCAAGTAGGCCTAGTTCGGCAAATTTCTTAACGATGTCTCTTGATGGAGGCGTATCATTAGTTTCTACTGACTTAGCAATGTCAGGGAGTTCTGTATTTGCAAATTTCCGCACTGTATCAATAAGTGACGTTTGCTCTGCTGAAAAAGAAAAATCCATCGTTGTTGCCCAGTCTCACGTTATATATCCGATAAAAATAATATGGGTTTTTTATGGTAGTTTATGCAAGTGAATATGTAGGTTGTAATATAGGGGCTGGATGATAGGAGGATTATTTCATGAGTGCTGACGCCAAGACTGAAACGGCTTTGAATGGGCTGAAAGTGCTTGATTTAAGCCGTATTCTTGCCGGGCCATCAGCAACCCAAATTCTAGGTGATTTGGGCGCCGATATTATTAAAATAGAGCACCCCGATGGTGGTGATGATACAAGAGGGTGGGGGCCTCCTTTTATGCATTCCCCCGATGGTGACCGCATAGAAGCGTCTTATTTTGCGTGCTGTAATCGAAATAAACGCTCAGTTGTTCTGGATTTTAACAACAGTGAAGACCGTGATACGCTTATAAAGCTTGCGAGCAAGGCAGATGTCCTTGTTGAAAATTTTAAGCCTGGCAGTCTGGCAAAGTTTGGTCTCGACTTTGAGAGTTTGCAGAAAATCAATAGCTCTCTGATTTACTGTTCAATTACGGGCTTTGGGCAAACGGGGCCCTATTCTCATAAGCCTGGCTATGATTTCCTTATTCAGGGTATGGGTGGATTGATGAGTGTGACCGGGCAGGCTGACGGTCAGGCTGGCGCTGAGCCTTTGAAAGTAGGTGTTGCAATCTGTGACCTATTTACCGGCTTAAACGCAGTTACAGCAATTTTAGCGGCACTTCATCATCGAACTGCTAGCGGTATTGGCCAATATATAGATTGCTCACTTCTTGATAGCCAAGCCGCGATGCTTGCGAACCAGTCATCAGCTTGGCTTAATAGTAAGGTGTTGCCGCAGCGTATGGGAAACAACCATCCAAGTGTTGTGCCTTACCGTGTGTTTGCTGCCAGTGATGGGCATTTAATTATTAATTGCGGAAATGACCGCCAGTTCCAAAATCTCTGTGCTGTTATTGAAATGCCGGAATTATCTGGTGATAGTAGGTTTAAGACCAATGAGCAGCGATGCAAAAACCGCACGCTTATTGACGATATTCTCGCATCGCGGCTTATGGAGATGAAGGCAGATGATATCATTCGCTTGCTTGAGTCTGTGAGTGTTCCTTGTGGTCCTATAAATACAATACCAGACGTTTTTTCTGACCCGCATGTCAAAAGCCGCGCAACGCAGGTGTCTACAATGCGCGATGATGGTGTTGTTTTTTCGTCGGTTGCCTATCCGCCTAAATTATCCGAAACGCCTGCTCGATATGAGCGGCCTCCGCCACGGCTGGGTGAGCATAATGAGCAAGTGTTACATGACTGGGGTATCTCTTAAATAGCGCCATATTATAGGTTGCTTGAAAGAGCTTTTGAACGGGTGTCAGGCAAGCCATGCGAGCGAGAAGAGCGATAGAACCGATGTCCAGATAATGACAGGCGCAATTCTGTCGGTTCGGACATTATGCAACACTGCCAACGCAAAGGCCATTGCGCCAGCAGGGCCAGCTGCATTGAGAAGCAGCATCTGGTTCCATTGTGTTTCGAGCGCGCCCAACGTCAGCAGAGCGCCAACCAGAAGCGGCAAGCCAAATAGTTTGAGGGACGAGACCACGATTATCGTTTTGGAGGGCGCAAGGCTGTGCCCTGATAAAATCACACCAAGGGCAAATAACGTAAGAGGCGCTGCTGCTGCGCCTACAAACTTCAAGCCGGTTAAGACAGGTGCTGGTGTTGGGATATGCAAAAGGTTCATTGTAATGCCAAGCACGATGACAATCAGAATAGGGTTGGTGGCAACCCGTTTGAGCGATGCGCTTACTGAGGAGGTCTTGTTCGCCAGCAGATCAGTTGAGACAATAAAAAACGCAAATGTAATAGAGGCGTCCCACGCCACAATAGCAGCGATTGGAATGTTTGCACCTTCACCATAAATAAGGTTTGTAATAGGCCAAATATAAAGTACCGAATTCACAAATATGGTCGCCATTGCCAGAAGCCATGATTCAACAATCTCATGTTTCAGAATAAAGCGGCAGGTCATGAATGTTGCGCTAAAAATCACCGCCTGACCCATGCCATAAAAGGCAATACCGCTAAAGGCAAAATTTTCAAAATCCACCCCATTTATCAGTGGGAAAATCAGCGGTGGTTGCAAAATTAAAAAGGCAATCCTGTTTAATGTCGTCGCTTCAGCTTTTGAGACGAGCTGCGTGCGCCCCAAAATAAAGCCAAGCGCCAGAATGGAAAATACCGGCAAAATATTGTGCGTGAGAACATAAAGCATTTAGTGATACCTAAGGGATGTCCCTGCCATAATGCATAAATCACAAAAAAGAAGCGACCTGCTGAAAACAGCGCCCTTCGCGGAAATCTATATAAACCTTATCAGGGGGTGTGAGAAAATAAGCATGCAACGTTTTAGGGGTTTCGCAAGGACAAGCTTTACGGGGTGTCTTGCTTTTCGATATGCTTATAAACTGTATTGCGGGACACGCCAAGCCGACGTGCAACAAGGCTCACATTTTGACCTGTTTTAAGCCAAGTCTTTTGAATGCTGACACAGCTTTCAGCGCGGACAGGCGAGTTAGCACATTTAGGGCAGGGTGTTGGTGCGCGTCCACGTGATGATGGCAGAGCGCTATTAATATCCTCACGGATAACCGTCTCAGGGGCATTTGCTATAGCAAGTTGAAGCGTCTTTCTTAACTGGCGCAAATTTCCTGACCATTTATCAGTACGCAGGCCCGTTATCGCCACTTTAGAGAGGCAGTGCTGCGGTGATAAATCGGCTGTTATTGCCTGAGCAACTTTCTGAAAATCTGTTCGCTCTGACAAGCTCGGAATCTGAACATGACAGCCGTGAACAGCTTCAGCAAATTCATCAAAGGCATCTTCCTCACAGTCAGTTGCAAGCCAGCCAGATTTGGCAGAAAACAGAAATCCCTTAATCGCCGTAATATTAAGGTCGCGCCGCTGTTCCTCTGAACTCATAATCTGACAGATAATACGCAATAGATGCGGGGGAAGCATGTCAATATTATCGAAAAAGACGGTACCGTCTCTGCCCTGATATAATTTTCCCGAAAGCCCTGTTTTTGCATTATCTTGAAAAAACTCAGAGCGTCCCTGATTGCCAAATAATTCACTATCAAAATTATCTGCTGTTACCAGATTACAGTCGATTGTCACAAAAGGCTGGTCAGCAAGATATTGGTTCTGTAACTCGCGTGCAAGGGATGTCCTGCCAGTCCCGCGGTCACCTTCTATCAGAACCGGAAGCCCTATTTTCAGTGATTGGACAGCAACCGCCATCTGGCAGACTAAAATTTCATCCTCAAAAACCTTTGTTACTGAGGTGCGCGGTAGTGGTTGCTGTTCTTCAGATATATTTTTGGGGAGGTGAGCTGTAGCCCTCTGATGCCGGACTGAAGAGGTATCAGGCACACTCAACACACGGGCTAACACTGAATGCTGTACCGTCATGAAGACTTCAGAGCCCATAACATCGCGTATTTGGATAATGGCATTAGCGCGAAGCTCATCAATGATTGTTGAGAATTTCAGCGAAAATACATCACTAAAAAAGTGCCGGCTGGATAAATCTAGGCCGCTTAACATGGCTTTGGCATTTGCGTTGGCGCCTTGGATGAATCCCGAACTATCAACTGCAATAAGAGCCACACTTGTTGTTGTCAGATATTCATGACGTGCATGGAAAGATAAAATGAGTGAGGTACTAAATTGCTCGACAAAAAGACGGTTTTCGATATTTCGGGCCGCAAGCTTTACCAGCGCTAACGTATGATGATTTCGGGCAGTTGCATCAGATGTTGCATCAATGACGCCAACAATATCTTCCTTATAGTCGAAAATGGGACTGGCAAAACAGGACAGGTCACCAAATTTTTTGAAAAAATGGTCTCCTCCGGTCACAATTTGAGCTTGAGCATTATGCAAGGCAAGACCCAAAGCATTTGTGCCGCGGACCTGCTCCATCCACATGGACCCCGGGATAACAGTTTTCCCGCCTTCACCAGCTTGAAAGTCAACATCTTGCAGGGAATCAAGTACGATACCGTTATTATCAGCATAGGCCACCATGAAATTTGTGCCAGCTATCTGGTTGTAGAGCAGTTCAAGCTCAGGGATAACCAGTTGGCGGATATAGTGGTTCTGCTCAAGGATATCTGTCATTTGTGATGATGACACAACAGCTTCAATGGGACGACCAGAAGAATGGAGCCCATAATTTCTACAGCGTGCCCAGCTTTCAGAAATATCAGCGTTGCTAACCTGAAGCTGTGACGATGTTTGACCGCGAATATCCTGCTGGTTTTTGCGGTTTATATGGTTAGTGTCCATGCTTAAACAATTATCCCCATAATTCTAATATAACGTTACTCATTAAACGCTGAGCCCACAACTGTTCAAAAAATGAACATAATTTGGCTCTGCCTGCGCATTATTGAACAGAGAACAGCGTTGTTTGGCATGGTCTCCCGTGTAACGCTGATTATTGATTTCGATAAATGGGTGGAAAAAATGAAAGCTCAAGTTTTAAAAAGCTACGATGATGACCTTACCGCATCATCTTGGGTCGAGATGGAAAATGTTCCTGATCCAAAAATTGAGAAAGCCAGTGATGTCATCGTGCGCATTGGCGGTGCTGGCGTATGCCGGACTGATTTACATATCATTGAGGGTGTATGGCGGGAGGCTATGGATGCAGACCGTAAATTGCTGCCGCTCATTATGGGACATGAAAATGCAGGCTGGATCGAAGATGTTGGCTCTGAAGTTGAGGGTTTGAAAAAGGGCGACCCGGTTATTGTTCACCCTAAAATTACCGGCGGTACATGCCTTGCCTGTCGTCGCGGCCATGATATGCATGGTGAAGGCTCATTCCCCGGCGTTAGCTGTGATGGCGGTTACGCTGAAGCACTGAAAACGTCGGTGCGTAATATTGTGAAACTACCGCAATCACTCGTGCCAAAAGAAGTGGCTGCTTATGCCGATGCAGGCCTTACAGCGTACCGTGCCGCTAAAAAAGCGTCACGTCATCTGCTGCCAGGTGAGAAATGTGTTGTGATCGGCTCCGGCGGTCTAGGTCATATCGGCATTCAGGTGCTGCGTGCGATGTGTGCCGCAGAGATTATTGTTGTTGACCCGTCTGAGATATCATTATCGCTGGCTGAATCTTGTGGTGCAGACCATTTGGTAAAAGCTGATGGCAATGAAGTTGAACGCGTTCTTGAGCTAACCAAAGGCGCTGGCGCTGAGGCGGTTCTGGATTTTGTTGCTGAACGCGGCACGACTGCCAAAGGCTTGGCGATGACCCGTGCCATGGGCAGCTACTATGTCATCGGATATGGCGAAGACATTAATGTCAGTGCGTTTGAGATGATTACGACCGAGAAAAATATCATCGGTAATCTTGTTGGAACATGGGCTGAGCTTACAGAATTGATGGCGCTGGCTGATAGAGGCAAGGTCAATCTAGCAGTTCAAGAATACAGCTTGGAAAACGCCAATCAGGCACTCCAAGATCTTAATAACGGCAAGGTCAAGGGACGAGGCGTTCTCGTTCCTTAAAAAAATAAATAACAAACTGGAGGAAACAATGAAGACTAAATTTTATGCAACCAGCTTGGCTGTTGCGGCTGTATTAATAGCCGGAAATGCCCAAGCAGATAAGTGGAGCGACAAGTTTCCACATATCAAAAATACCGGTGATATCGCTGGTGAGTGCTCTTATGAATCGATGTCTAAAAAGAACTATAAGGGTAGAACACTAACTATCAACACACATGCTGTTCCTGTTATTGGTGAGCCAACAGCTTTGCATGCTGAGCAATTCAGCAAGCTAACCGGCGCAACAGTTAATGTAACACACACACCTGCAGGTGACCTCTATGCCAAGGCAATGGTTCCGTTTCAGGCAGGTCAGTCGCCATATGACATCGTCTTTGGCTTCTCAAACTTTATCCGTGACTGGAAACAGTATCTTCAGCCGGTACCAGCAAAATACGTCAATATGCGCCAGATGCAGGACGTAACTAAGAGTCACATTGATGTGGCATCTTGGGATGGTGAAATGATTCAATACCCGATTGATGGTGACCGTCATTATCTGAAATACAGAAAAGACGTCATTGATAATCCTGAATATCAGAAGAAGTACAAAGCTGATACAGGTCGGGAACTTCGTGTGCCACGCACATGGAAAGAATATGGGGAAATTGCGGCCTACTTTAATGGCTGGGACTGGGATAATGACGGCGAATTAGAATATGGTTCTGCAGAAGTCATGAAAAAAGATGACTTGATGTATGCGGCGTTTTTCAGCCGTTCAGTTGCCTATTCAAAAAATCCGAATACACCGGGTGGTTTCTTCTTTGATCTAGAAACAATGAAGCCACTGATTAATGGTCCTGGCTTTGTTGAAGCTCTGAGTGACTGGGTTGAAGCAACAAAATATGTGCCACCAGGCGGCATTAACTTTGGTCTTGGTGATGAGATTAACTCATTTGGTGGTGGACAGACACTGTTCAGCTTCTCATGGGATGATGCTTTTGTAAAAGCTATGGAAGATGGTAGCCCAATCAAGAATATGGTTGGCGCAGCACCTCTACCGGGCGCAGACCGTGTTTGGAACCGTGTGTCAGGTGACTGGGATAAGGGCTTCAATCAGGCACCATACATTGTATGGGGCTGGGCCGCTGCTGTTGCAAAAGATAGTGAAGACCATGATGTGGCCTTTGACTATCTGTGCTTCTTTGCAAATGATGCAAACCACCAGGCTGATATTGCCATTGGCCGTTTTGGTGTGAACCCGTTCAAGAAATCTGACTTTGTCCCGAGCATCTATGTTGAGCGTCAGGGATGGGATCAGAAGATTGCCGAAGAATATACTCAGACATTGTTAGATATGGAAGAAAATAGCACAAACCGTGTCTTCCCACTGCGTGTCCCTGGTGTGTTCCAGTTCACAAGCGCGATTGCAACGGGTACATCCAAAGCTCTTGCTGGTCAGCTCTCACCTCAAGAAGCACTCGATGAAGTGGCTGCTGAATGGGAAAAGATCGTCAAGCGTGTTGGTGCAGACAATGTCAGAAAAGCATATGCTGTTGGCGTCGCACTCGAAGACAATCTAAACTAGTCTAAACCTATCTATGTGACCGCCCGCCATTCTGGGCGGTCACGCTTCTTAGCCCGGGACAGTAAAATGAATTTTAAGCATAAATATATATTCTTATTACCTGGTTTGCTGGTTCTTATCGGGATTCTTATCTTTCCCATATTATTTACAGTCCGGCTCAGCCTCTCAAGCTGGGATAGTTTCTACCCGGGTCTGGATTTTATCGGATTAGAAAACTATGTCCGCTTATTTACGGATGATGCGCGGTTCTGGGAATCTTTCTTCCGCTTGAGCTTCTTGTCCGTAACAACAGTTTTTTTACAATATGTTATCGGATTTGCGCTTGCGCATATGGTCTGGAAAGATATTGCTTTTCAGCGTTTTTTTAGAGTTCTATTCCTGATTCCTATGATGTCTACACCGGTTATTATGACCGTGATATGGCGGACCTTCTTTCATGAGTCACTTGGCCCTCTGAACGACTTTTTCAGCCTGTTTGATATGACGCCATTATGGCTCAGCAATGAATATCTGGCATTGGTTACTGTCATCACTGTTGAAGTGTGGCAATGGACACCCTTTATGTTCCTGCTCATGCTTGCAGGCTTGCTGTCACTTCCAAAAGAGCCATTTCTTGCCGCCGCCATTGATGGGGCAGGACCTATTCGCAAATTTGTCTATGTCACATTTCCGTTGATGGCGCCGATATCCATAGGGGCGATTATAATACGATTAATTGAAGCCTCGAAAATTATGGACACCATTTACGTGCTGACCTCTGGTGGCCCTGGCACATCAACTGAAACATCAAGTTTCTATATCTTTATTAAAGGGTTGCGCGAATTTCAGATGGGGTATTCTGCGGCTCTGTCATTCACCTATCTTATTATCATGATTATTAGTCTGACCGTGATTGCCAATGTTCTGGTCAAGCTATTTATCAAGAAAGCCTAGTTATGACGTTTGTTTATCGCACGCTAAAATATGGGTTTATTGCTTTCTGGTCGATGTTTGTTGTCGCACCATTTCTGTGGGCTCTGTCAACATCATTCAAAGATTTTAACTCTGTGACGGGGGGTGCTACTTACATCCCATGGGTTGATTTCGAGCCATCACTAGAAGGCTGGAAAGTGCTTGTCAGATCGCCAGCTCAAGGCGGTATTAATATTATCGAGCCCTATTTCAACAGTATTTTTGTCACATGCATGGCAAGCTTGATAAGCATTATTTTGGGTACATTAGCAGCCTACGCCTTATCGCGATTTACCTTTAAGGCAGGGTTTATCAAGAATAACGATATTACGTTCTTCTTCATCTCGCAGCGTATTATGCCACCTGTTGTGCTTTCGATACCGTTCTTTATCATGCTTGGCTTTCTTGGCCTGCTAGATAGTATGGTTGGCCTTATCCTTGTTTATATCGTGCTTCTTATGCCAATTGCTGTCTGGATTATGGTGGATTTCTTTAACAAGGTACCGCGCGAAATCGATGAAACAGCCTTGATTGATGGCTGTAATCCGTATCAGGCGTTTTTCAAAGTCGTACTGCCAAATTCCATTCCGGGGTTAATCGTGGCGGGATTATTTTGCATGATTTTCGGATGGACCGACTTTTTCTTCGCCTTCATTCTGACCTTTACCGAAGTTCAGTTACTGCCGGTTGCGATTGTAGCGCTTAATTCATCTATTACGCCGTGGTGGAGCTTGTCAGCATCAGCCTTGGTATCGGTTGCACCGCTTATTATTGTAGCCTTCCTGGTGGAGCGTTATTTATCCAAAGGCAATCTGTCAGGAGCGTTAAAGTAAGATGGACCTCATTGCACAAAATCTTAGCTATAAGCCTGAGCAGGAATTCCACCTGAATGATGTCTCCTTTTCGATGAAAAAGGGACAGCTTTACACCATTCTAGGCCGGACGCTTGCAGGCAAAACAACCTTATTGAAAACCATTGCAGGCCTGCTGACACCCCAGCAAGGCACTCTGACACTAGATGGGCAGGATTTCGCAACTGTACCTGTTTGGCAGCGAAACATTGCGATGGTCTATCAGCAATTTATTAACTATCCGCATCTTTCGGTGTTTGAAAATGTTGCCTTCCCGCTTCGTCAACGCAAGATGGATAATACGATAATCAACACTAAGGTGATGTCGGCCTTGCAAAATGTCGGGTTAATGGGGTTTGAGGATCGTAAAATTCAGGCGCTTTCCGGTGGCCAGCAACAGCGTGTTGCACTGGCACGCTCGCTTGCAAAAGAAGCTGGCATTCTGTTGCTTGATGAGCCACTTGTTAATCTTGATTATAAATTGCGCGAACAGCTTCGTGAAGAATTCCGGAATATTTTTTCATCGCAAGTAAGTTCAGACTCAATCCTGATTTATTCCAGCACAGACCCGGTAGAAGCCATGCAACTTGGCGGTGATATTATCGTGATGGATGAAGCACGCGTTCTTCAGCAAGGCACAGCCAAAGAGGTATTTGAAAATCCGGCAACTATTCGTGTTGCCCAAATTGCAAATGACCCAGCGATGAATATGATGCAGGGCGATATCGCTGAGGGAAAAATTAGGGTCAATGACTCCATCTCTCTTGCGGTGCCGCCGCATTTCTCATCCCTATCATCGGGGCGCTATACGTTTGGCGTACGAGCAGCAGACGTGTCAGTTGCCGCTAAAGGCATTCCGTTTAACGTAGAGCTTGCCGAAATTTCTGGGTCTGAAACCTATCTGCATGTTCAAAATGGCGGTCAGACATTGATTGGCCTGCTGGATATGGTCAAAGACTTTGCTGCTGGTGACAAGGTGAATATCGGGCTTGATGCCGCTAAACTTTATGCATTCGATGAGAGTGGCAGGCTTGCGGCTTCGCCATTCGGAGGTGGCAAATAATGGCTAAAATTGATCTAAACAATATCGCCCACAGCTATGCACCAGATGTAGCTGACCCTGTCTTTGCACTGCAGGAATTCAATCTGACATGGAATGATGGCGGCCGTTACGCTATTCTTGGCCCGTCAGGCTGTGGCAAGACAACCATGCTGAATATTATGTCAGGCATTGTGCGCCCGTCGCATGGCCAGATACTATTTGATGGTGTGGATGTAACAGACCGCACCACAGCAACCCGAAATATTGCTCAAGTATTCCAGTTTCCGGTGATTTATAACACGATGACCGTGAAGGATAATTTAGCGTTTCCGCTGGTCTGCCGGAATGTTGCGCCTGATGTTGTCGCACGCAAAGTCACAGAAGTTGCCGAAACATTAAGCCTTGAAGATCTGCTTGAGCGTCCGGCAAATGGGCTGACAGCTGACCAAAAACAGCTCATCTCGCTTGGCCGTGGTCTGGTGCGTGATGATGTAGCCGCCATCTTGATGGATGAGCCGCTTACCGTGATTGACCCTGACCTTAAATTCAGGCTCCGCCGCAAGCTGAAGGAAATTAATGAGTTTTATAAATCAACCTTGATTTATGTCACCCATGATCAGAATGAAGCAATGACCTTTGCCCATAACATCATTGTTATGGATGAGGGACGGATTGTTCAGGTTGGCACGCCGCAGGAGCTGTTTGAACGGCCAAAGACAACATTTGTTGGCTATTTCATTGGGGCTCCAGCGATGAATATGTTCGATGCCGCCCTCTCAGGCAAGACAGGTGTGAGCATTGGCGCCCATAAATTTGCGACAAAGACAGA
>DGJU01000048.1:11373-11567 GCA_002387605.1 Alphaproteobacteria bacterium UBA4588
CAGCTAATAGCCTTCAGGCTGATATTAGCCGTATTGAGGATTTTGGAAATTACCGGCTGGTCACCACAAAAGTTGATGACATGACGATAAGGGTAAAAGTAAAGCGTGAAGCAGACATCCCTGATGGTAGCGTATGGGTTGTCTTCCCTGCTGAGCATTGTTGTGTCTATGTTGATGAGACGCTTGTCTAGGCC
>DGJU01000064.1 GCA_002387605.1 Alphaproteobacteria bacterium UBA4588
CAGATGGCGATGTGCCGGGCATTTCTGCCTATTTCGCTAATGTAAACAGAAATAAAAAATCTATCGCTCTTGATTTTACCTCTGAAGAGGGCGCGCGCCTGATTCATCAGCTTGCCGGTGAAGCCGATATTCTAATTGAAAATTTCAAGGTAGGTGGTCTAGCAAAATATGGCCTTGATTACGCAAGCCTGAGCAAAGACTATCCCCATCTTATCTATTGTTCGGTCACTGGTTTTGGCCAGGATGGCCCTGATGCCTCGCGCGCTGGATATGATTTCATGATACAGGGCATGAGCGGGCTGATGTCTGTTACGGGTGAGCCCAAAGATGCTGGCGGTATGCCAGTGAAAGCCGGTGTTGCCCTGATAGATATTCTAACAGGCCTTAATGCAAGCGTTGCTATTCTGGCGGCTGTTGAACATCGCAACAAAACAGGGCAGGGGCAGCATATTGATTTGTCCTTATTTGATGTGGGTGTCGCAAGTCTTGCTAATCAGGCACTTAATTATCTGGTGTCTGACGTGCCGCCTCAGCGGATGGGAAATGCCCATCCTAATATCGTTCCCTATCAGGCGTTTGAGACAGCCGACGGTCATATTATTCTGGCGGTCGGAAATGATGGCCAGTTTCAACGATTTTGTGCTGTAGCAGGCCAGCCAGAGCTTGCTGAAGATAGCCGGTTTTCAACTAATATTAACCGGGTTATCTCGCGCGATATTCTTGTTCCGTTGCTTGAGCCTCTTTTGCGCCAAGACACAACAGATAACTGGCTGACCCGGCTGGCAGCGGTGTCTGTTCCTGCCGGTCCGGTGAATGATCTGGCGCGTGTGTTTGACGAGCCACAGGCACGTCATCGCGGCCTTGCACGCATAGCAGCCGCAGAAGATGGGGTTCATTCTGTCTCGCACCCGATGGTAGCAAGCCCCTTGCGCCTGTCCGAAACACCGGCATCAACGCGTCTTCCGGCGCCGTTTTTGGGCGCACATACAAAACATGTTTTGCAAACTGTTTTGGGGCTAGCAGATGATACGATAAGCCAGCTTGAAGAGCGCGGCATTATTCAGTCTGCGCGTGACAGCTAAAAGAGCCCTGCTCGAAATATGAGGAACACGCCAAAAACTCAGGCGAGAAAATACCAGCCATAAGCAATGATAAAGGCTGGTACGGCTGAATATATCGTTGCAATAATCGCAGCCCGCGGGGCAATGGCGATGGCTGGAAATAACGCATCCCCATCATTGCTTAACGCATTTCCTATCAGGGCAGACATCGGCACAATGCCAGATAAATACAGGCTTGTTACGAGAATTTGAGGCCCACACCCCGGAAGAAACCCGATAATGATAGCAATAAGCGGGGTGTAGATAGCCATGTCACCAAACAGGCCTTTCAGATCAAAGCCTGTCAGATAAACGCCAACCTCAAAAATCAGAAACGCAACCACAACCCAGCTTGTGACAAAATTTGTATCAGCAATGGTCCGCCTGATAACAGAGCCTGAGGCAAGGACGTGCGAGACATCCTCTGCAACAATCTTTCGGTTTGGCAGTAATGTGGGCATCACCCGGGGCAGAAACCACATCACAAGACAGAGGCTGCCACCAAGGAAGCCTAGAATGGTTGAGGGTTGTTCAATCAGCTGGCCAATCAGGCTATCTGCTAGGAGCCTATCAACATCATATTGAAAGGCTTGTAGCAGTCCGATGATAATGCCGGGCACAAGAAATACCATCCAGAGCTTATCAAGGAAGCGGCTGGAAAAATCCTGATTCATAATATCTGCGCTGCTAAGCTGTTTTGCTGGCGGTGAGGCTGAGCGCAAAAAGTCGCGCCCGTGCGTTGCATCAACAAGCCAGCCTGATATTGTTCCGACCGAAAACCCAAGGACCATGATGAGGACACCTGTCTGAGGCTCGGTTGCCAGAAGGAGGAACGCGGCATCCCCCATTGTCGCCGTGAGCGTGGCAAGAACAGCGCCAAAGCTTAGATTGCCGGAAACATATCGGGTGACAACAATAATAGCCCCGCCACAGCCAGGCAATGCCCCAAGAAAAGCAGCTGTTGGCACTTGCAAAGCGCCCGCGCGCTGCATCCATGCAGAGATATCGATTTTCAGCAGTTTTTCAGCTGAAAAGAACAACAGAAGAGTGCCAGCAACAAAGGCAGAAACCTGCAGGTAGGCATCTGCAATCGTTGAGATAACCACCTGCATCAACTCGGCATCAAAAAGCGATGCGATAACCAGCAGGAAAATCAGCATAGCAATAAAACGCGACGCGCCCCCAGACGCTTTGGTAGCGGCAGGACTGTCGATATCGGCTTTTGCTGGCATGTTAGTCGAAATCATGATGAATGATACCATTTTAACATTAGGTACCAAATATTTATCTCACTCACGAAGTTAGTCAAGGCTAAAAATATAAACAGCAAAAAAAATTTTGACCCTTGCCAGTAAAATTGACTCAAAAATTTACCCAAAAATTTAGGGGGTTCAAATTGACAATGAGATGCCAAGCCTTCATGAAGTGGGCAAGCAAACAAAAGGATGACTGATATGACGGCTTCTTCTGCTGCCAGCACATGTCCCATTGTTGATGCATCAACACCAGACGCCATTAAAGTCTTGGATGTGAAGCACTGGACGGACAAACTATTTTCTTTCACTGTTGCTAGGCCGGCTAGTTTCAGATTCAGGTCTGGCGAATTTGTGATGATAGGGCTGCTGAATGAAGTGGGAAAGCCGCTCTTGCGGGCCTATTCCATTGCTTCACCTTTCTGGGAAGATACGCTGACATTCTATTCGATTAAGGTACAGGATGGGCCGTTAACATCGCGTCTTCAGCATATTGAGGCTGACGACTATATTATTATGCGCCCTAAGCCTGTTGGAACATTGGTGCTTGATGCCTTAACGTCTGGTAGCCGGCTTTATCTGGTTTCGACCGGAACTGGTGTCGCGCCATTTGCGTCTTTGCTCAGGGACCCAGATATTTATGAGCGGTTTGAACAGGTGATACTGACCCACACCTGCCGTGATGTTGCAGAACTAGCTTATTCTGCCGATCTGGTTGAACGTACCAAAACAGACCCGCTTGTTGGCGAGATGGCAGCAGATAAACTGATTTATTACCCAACAACAACGCGCGAGCCGTCAAACAGAATGGGACGGGTGACCAATCTGATGGAAAGCGGCGCATTATTTGATGATTTGGGTTTGCCACATCTGTCTGCTGAAACAGATAAGGTTATGATCTGTGGGTCTATGGCAATGAATTTAGATATGAAACAATTCTGCAGTGCAGCAGGCCTATCAGAAGGGGCTAATTCTAAGCCCGGCGACTTTGTGGTTGAAAAGGCATTTGTTGGCTAGCTGGTTAGGATGCTTTTGCAAGGCGCGCCAGAATAGGCGCAATGCCTGTTGTGTCAGCGACAATATGCTCAATATCCTGAAGCGGCTTCGTGCGCTCTGGATACAGTGCTGATACACCGATAAATAAGCCAGCACCGGCTGCTTTTGCCGCGCCAATATCTGCGCTGGTATCCCCTATCATCACCGTTTCAGCAGGTGTCACCCTAAGGGCAGTGCAAGCAGCCAGAAACCCGTCCGCTTCAGGCTTTGAGCCATAGCCGCTATCATAGCCAATAAAGACATCCATCATGTCAGCAATCTTAATGTCGCTGCAGCCTCGCCGGGCAGATTGCTCACTATC
>DGJU01000046.1:0-309 GCA_002387605.1 Alphaproteobacteria bacterium UBA4588
TTTCGTTGTTACCGGTGTTGCCGTTGATATGGGAACAGGGGCTGTCGAAGGTGCCAATATTCTTATCAATGTCGAAAATGTGACGGGGACAGACCGGGATGATTATCTACAGGGTAGTGATGCTAACGAGGAGTTTCGTGGCGGCGCAGGCAATGATATTCTCCGTGGCGGCGGCGGGGTTGATACCCTCCATGGCGGTGTAGGGAATGACTGGCTTAACGGCGACGCAGGTGATGATGCCCTCCATGGCGGTGAGGGGGATGACTGGCTTATCGGCGGCGACGGTGATAATATCCTCAATGGCGGCGC
>DGJU01000046.1:335-690 GCA_002387605.1 Alphaproteobacteria bacterium UBA4588
GGCGGCGCAGGCGTTAATACGCTGAAGGGCGATGCTGGGGATGATATCATCGCCTTCTTCAATGGCGGACAAGAAACAGCGACTGGCGGTGCAGGGGCGGATAAATTTGTTATCAATGTTCTTGATAGAGTGGGCGTTTCTGCTACAGAGGTTGATATCATCAAGGACTTCAAAATTGGTGAGGATAAGATTCATATTATCGGTGATATAGGTAATCTGTCGCTGGAATTTATTGCCGCTGATGGCAGTGCTGAGGCGCACTTCCTGCTGAAAAAGGGTGATAATGTTCTGGTGAAAGTCGAAACAGATGCTACTGCATTCACTGCCGCCACGGTCTTTGATTTAACCACAGCTG
>DGJU01000046.1:734-24837 GCA_002387605.1 Alphaproteobacteria bacterium UBA4588
TACAGCTAAAGACTTAATCAAAAAGCCGCTCTGGTGACAGGGCGGCTTTTTGTTATTCGCATATGGCTGAAACATGCTCAACCTGCTCGGCGGTGAGGCTTAGTTCAGCAGATAAAACCCAGCTCCGAATGCTATCAGCAGGACTGATAATAATAGTATCAGCTTGCGCGGGCTACGGTGCCAGCGGGCCATACCAGCGATAATCATAAAGCGCGCTGTCCGCCCAATCGCTGACAGGAGTAAAAAGGGAAGCAACCCATAGCCAAACAGGCCAGCGCTTACCGCAATCACCTTATAGGGCAGGGGCGTGAACGCACCCACCAGAACCAGCAATAAGCCAAGCCGTTGATAGGCGTCCGAGACATGCTGAAATTTTTCAGGACCCGCAATAGAAGCTGGAAGCATCGCAAATAGCGCTTCAAGGCTTCCCGATAAACCAGCCCCGATAGCCCAGCCAATACCGCCGCCAACAACCGACGCCAAAGCCGTCAGTGCGGCAATCTTTATCCAGTTTTTCGGCCGCGCCAAAACACAGACAACAAGCAATGGGTCTGTTGGTATCGGGATAATAATGCTTTCAAGGGCGGAAAATAAATATAAGCCAAGCCGCGCTTTGCTGCTATCAGCATGGCGGGTGATAAAGTGATAAAACCGGTTATACCGGTCCATCCATGAAGCGATAAATCCCTGTGCCATTTGGCAGGCTCCTTAGAAGAGGTCGGGGAGTGTTAGTCTTGTGCTGTTATAGCTAAGGCAGATACCGCGCCGGCAGAACCCGTAATGATGGTGGGGGTACTCGGACTTGAACCGAGAAGCCTTTCGGCACTGGATTTTGAATCCAGCGTGTTTACCAATTTCACCATACCCCCGCTTTGTATCGCGCTCTTCTGATATCATACGATATCAGTCTGCCGCGATGCGACCCCCGCTTTCTACACTACCTTTTATATAAAGTGCAATTTCTGATTTACCGAAATATCAGTCAAAAATAATCGGCTTCAGAGTGCTCTGGATATCAGGGCTGTTTTTTTAGTGACAGAATGGCAAAAAGAGACGCACACTTGCTATTATGGACATCGCTCATCATACCGATACAGTTCTTGATTTCATTCACAAAACACGCCTGTCTGATATTCCAGCAGAGGTCAAAGATCGGGCGCGTACGCTGCTCATGGATATCATCGGGGTGGCAGCCGTCGGCGCGCAGACACCTACCGCACGCATCATAACTGATTATGTTATTGCCCAGATGTCAGCAGGTGAGGGCTGTCCCTCGGCGCCGATTTTGTTTGATGGGCGGCAGGTTAGTCCGGCCGGCGCGGCACTGGCGGGCGGCATGATGATTGACTCGCTTGATGCCCATGATGGCCAAAAACTAACCAAAGGGCATGTCGGCTGCGGTATTGTACCTGCAATCCTTGCCAGCCTTGCAGAAACAGGCCGGATGGATGATGAGGATGAGCTCCTGACCTGCCTTGTTATTGGCTATGAAATTGGCACAAGGCTTGGCATCGCCTTACATCGCTCAGCTGATGATTTTCATACATCTGGTGCCTGGATTGCGGTTGCTTGTGCTGGGCTTGCGTCGCGCATTCACAAGCTCGATAAGGATAGAATGTTTCATGCAATGGGGATTGCAGAATATCACGGCCCACGAAGCCAGATGATGCGCGTTATTGACCATGCAACAATGCTGAAAGACGGGTCTGGCTGGGGCGCGATGGCGGGGGTGAGTGCGGCTGCACTTGCCAAAGCAGGATTTACCGGCGCGCCGGCTATCACTATCAGCGCGAGTGAACATGCCGACCTTTATGCCGATCTCGGCAGCCGGTGGTATACATGCGAGCAATATATAAAATTATGGCCTGTCTGCCGATGGGCGCAACCTGCAATCCAAGGGGTGTTTGAGCTACAGGCAGAAGCGCGCCTGCAGCCAGATGATATCGCAGCGATTCGGATTAGCACCTTTCATGAAGCAAAGCGTCTGGCAAGTCCGCACCCCACAAGTTCAGATGAAGCGCAATATTCTATCTGCTGGCCCGTCGCAGCCGCTATTTATGCCTGTGCAGAGGGGCGGCGGTTCGGGCCTTATGATGTATCAGATGACGCCTTGGCACGTGCTGATATCCATCGTCTTGCTGACAGGATTATCATAGAGGAAGATGAGCAGATGAATGCTGTCTTCCCCGCACAGCGTCTGGCGCGCATTAAAATAAGTGATAATGAGGGGAATCAGCGCATATCAGCAGTCGTTTCTGCCCGCGGCGATCCCGAAACGCCCTTATCATATGATGAAATAGTCGATAAATTTCATTTTTTAATATCGCTGTCTCACAAAGCATCATCTGCATATGATATCGTAGCGGCCTGTCAGCAGCTAGCAGCAACAGAGGATGAGGGCATGCAGTACGGCCTAGGCAGGCTTGATGCCGTAGCAGGTAATGCTAAAAAAATAACGAAAATACAACAAGTTACAGAGAATAATCCGGAGATAAGAAGAGAACTATCTCTGGGCGCTCTTCTTTTCTGATGGAAGTGACTAAGTCACCTAAATAATCGATAATGCGCGCCGGCGTTGCTCAAAAATTCAAGCGCCAAAGAGCGAAAAAAACAATGTGGCAGTGCTAATTTGGTGGCTATTTGGTGTTTTAACCACAAAACTATCGTCTGGAGCCTTGCGGCATAACCCTGATATGTTAGGCTCTTGGAAATGACGGTCGATTGGGTCGCCTTCAGCGCGTCCCCACGTCTAAAATAATTAAGCGTTAACCGTCTCTAGGGAGAAAAAATATGTCTAAACAAACAATTAATGGCAAGCCATTGCATTCAGCAATCGCGACCTATGCCGATGAATTCAAAGCAGGTGAATTGTCCCGCCGTGAATTTCTAGCGAGAGCCTCTGCGCTCGGTGCCACAACTGCTGCTGCTTATGCCATGATCGGCATGAACCCTGCTGGAGCTGTAAACTGGCAAAACCCAGCAAAAACGGGCGGCACACTGCGCATTCAACAAGAAGTTCGCGCGTTGAAAGATCCACGTACATATGACTGGTCACAAATTGCTAACTTTTCAAGTGGGTGGCTAGAATATCTCGTTTCTTATGAAAACGATGGAACACTTCGTGGCCAGCTCATTGAAAGTTGGGAAGTAAATGACGACGCAACTGTCTACACATTGAATGTCCGCAAGGGTGTGAAGTGGAACAATGGTGATGATTTCACTGCGGCTGACGTTGCACATAATTTTGAGCGCTGGGCTGATAAAGCTGTTGAGGGTAACTCAATGGCAGGTCGTATGGCATCGCTTATTGACCCTGCAACAAACAAAGCAGGCTCCGGTGTAATCGAGATTGTTGATAGTCATACTGTTCGTTTAAACCTCACGAGCCCAGATATTACTATAATCGTTGGCGCAGCAGACTACCCAGCTGCCGTTGTTCATTCATCACACGATGATTCGCCAGAAGGAATGATGGCAAACCCTATCGGTACAGGCCCGTATCTGCCAGAATCAATGGAAGTTGGCGTGAAAGGTGTTCTTGTCCGTAATGAAAACCATAGCTGGTGGAACGCCGGAAATGGTGCTTGGCTAGACCGTGTTGAGTTCATCGATTACGGCACAGACCCGTCAGCGTTCGTTGCGGCTGCTGAAGCTGATGAAATCGACATGCTTTATGAAACAACTGGCGATTTTGTTGAAGTCTTTGATAGCTTGGGCCAATGGAATAAGTCAGAAGCTATTACTGCTTCCACCATTGTTATTAGGCCAAATCAATTAGCCGAGGTTGATGGAAAGAAGCCATATGCTGATGCGCGTGTTCGTCGTGCTCTTGCAATGGCTGTTGATAATTCTGTCTGTCTTGAACTTGGCTATGCTGGTCTTGGCACACCTGCCGAAAATCATCATGTATGCCCAATCCATCCAGAATATGCTGAGTTGCCAAAGCAGAAAGTTGACCCTGCCGGCGCAAAGGCTCTCATGGCCGAAGCTGGAATGGCTGATTTTGAGCACGAACTTATCTCAATTGATGATAATTGGCGCAAAGATACAACAGACTCTGTCGCGGCTCAATTACGTGAAGCTGGTATCAAGGTTAAGCGGACCATTCTTCCGGGCTCAACTTTCTGGAATGATTGGGTGAAGTATCCGTTCTCATCAACAAATTGGAATATGCGTCCTCTTGGTGTTCAGGTTCTGGGCCTCGCTTATCGTTCAGGCGAAGCGTGGAATGAAGCTGGCTTTGCAAACGCAGAATTTGACGGTCTGCTTGCACAGGCTAATGGTATCGCAAGCGCTGATGAGCGACGTAAGGTGATGTACCGTATTGAAGAGATTATGCAGGAAGAAGGCGTAACAATTCAGCCTTACTGGCGTTCTCTTTATCGTCATGCGAAGAAAAATTTGGTCAATGCTGAAATGCACCCAACTTTTGAAATTCGCCCTCAGTATTTGGGTTTCAACTCATAGGCTGACGACCTAAATATTAAGGCTGGCGCCAGATTAGGTGCCAGCCTTTACCAAAGAATAAATCCATTATTGTGTACCCGCTAGTGCTGAGATAAATTACAAATATGGCCTTTTGTCTGAAAATGGCTGTTGGGTTTATATTGTGCAATTAGCGCAGTAATCAGCTCTTTATTCGTCGGTACAAAGAAAGAAGATGCATGCTTATCTTTTTTGCAAAACGTCTAAGTGTTATGCTTTTGACCGCCATCTGCCTAACCTTTGTTGTGTTTTTTCTCACCAATCTACATCCAAATTTAGAGAAGCTTGCCAAGCAGCAGGCAAGCATGCGTATGACTGATGCTGAGGTTACCTCCTGGCTTGAAAAAAATGGCTATGCAAAACCTGTATTAGTGCGCTACGGCGAGTGGCTTGGCGTTGCCCCGGGATGGGTTTTAGAAGACACAGATGGCAAAGTTACAGGACGTTGCATCACTTACAAGAATAAGGACACAGTCCCCCCTCGCTTCTGTGGTATTCTTCAAGGGAATTTTGGATACTCCTCAGTTTTTAAAGAGCCGGTTGAGGTGATTGTAAATAGGCGTCTTGCTCTCACAGGCAAGCTGATGTTCTGGGTCATGATTGTCATGGTGCCAATGGCGCTTCTAATAGGCGTGATGGCCGGCATGAGAGAGGGGTCTCGTACTGACCGATCGCTTTCTACGTTTTCTATCATTACAACTGCAACCCCTGAATATGTCTCAGGCGTTATCTTTATTGTCGTGTTTGCCAGTTCGGCCACCGGGCTCAAATGGTTCAAAGGAACAGCGACTTCGGCGATGGATGAGATTACCTTTGCCAACTTTACCTTGCCGGTGATGACGATGGCACTTTATGGCATGGGCTATATTGCGCGGATGACGCGTGCTTCTATGGCAGAGGTCATGACAACTCAATATATTCGTACCGCGCGTCTCAAAGGCGTAAAATTTCATAATATCGTTTTGAAGCACGCATTGCGGAACGCTCTTATTGCTCCATTCACTGTTATTATGTTGCAGTTTCCGTGGCTTTTGACAGGCGTCGTGATTGTCGAAACATTATTCAATTACAAGGGGCTTGGATGGACATTAGTGCAAGCTGCTGGAAATAATGATGTTGAGCTTTTACTGTCATGTTCAATTGTTGCCGTTCTGGTTGTGCTGATAACGCAACTTATCTCAGATATCGGGTATGTGTATCTTAATCCCCGTATCCGGATAAGCTAGGCGAGAGCGAGGAAATAGACCGATGGAAAAGCTTAGCTGGCTAGAAATTTTCATTTCTATCATTGGACAGTTTACCCCTGTCTGGATTGCAATGGCGATTATCTTTGCGCTCTCAATTATTTATAAGCGCCGCCTGGGCCTATATGGCAGGTTATTTGATAGTCCGGTTGGCATGATAGGATTTGGCATTGTGCTATTCTGGGTGCTGGCGGCTTTGCTGGCCGATGTCATCGTAACGCATGACCCCCTCGCACAAGTCTCTGGCATGAAAAACAAGGTTCCCGGAACGCCCGTGCGCGGTGTTGAGGGTTCATGGTACCTTCTGGGCGGTGATAATCTTGCCCGTGATGTCTTCAGCCGGATGGTTATGGGGGCGCGTCATGTGCTGTCGATTGCACCGACTGCAACGGCATTTGCCTTTATGGTTGGTATTACCCTTGGCTTGCCAGCAGGTTATTTTGGTAAGCGTCTTGATACATTTTTGAGTTTCCTGTCCAACCTTGTTTTGGCCTTTCCGGTTATTCTGCTGTTCTATTTGCTTGTAACGCCAGAAATTAGGGTTACGGGCATTCCGATGATTATGGCAGGCGTGCTGTTTTTATTCCCAATTATATTTGTTGTTCTGCTCTGGCAATCGCGTTATTTCACGCAGCCCGCTAAACGGAACCTGTTTGTTGGTGTTACCCTTGTTATTGGGTTGTGGGCTTATTCAGGTCTTGCCTTTAATGCTGACCCGCTCAACATCTTTTACATGGATTCAAACCTGCTGAATGTGTTTGTGTCTGTTGTCTTTGTGAATTCTCCGACTGTGTTCAGAATTGTGCGCGGTATTACCCTTGATATTCAGACCCGTGATTATGTTGCGGCTGCCCAGACGAGGGGCGAGGGTGCCTGGTATATTATGCTATGGGAAATTTTGCCAAATGCGCGCGGGCCTCTGATTGTCGATTTCTGTTTGCGTATTGGCTACACAACGATTTTGCTCGGAACACTTGGGTTCTTTGGGCTTGGGGTTAGTCCTGAAAGTCCAGATTGGGGATCAACCATTAATGATGGGCGTAAATTACTGGGGATTTACCCGCACCCTGCATTGCCGCCAACATTAGCGCTTATGTCGCTTGTTCTGGGATTGAATATGCTGGCGGATGGCCTGCGCGAAGAATCGCTCAAAGACTAGGAGTGGGGGAGAAAACAAGATGACAGACTCTACACAGAACGCATCGATGCTCTCTCACGAGGCAGACTATGATGGCCCCATTCTTGAGATAAGCAATCTATCGATTTCTTTTTTCACCCGATTAACCGAAATTCCAGCTGTTATGGATTTTTCCTGTGAAGTCTGGCCGGGCGAAGCGATGGGGCTGGTTGGCGAATCTGGCTGCGGCAAATCAACAGTCGCGCTCGGGGTAATGCAGGATTTGGGAGTGAATGGCCGGGTTGTTGGCGGCAGTATAAAATTCAAAGGCCGTGACCTTGCTGATTATTCACCAGAAGAATTGCGCCAGCTCCGCGGCTCAGAAATCGCAATGATTTATCAAGAGCCGATGGCCTCGCTTAATCCAGCAATGCGGATAGGCCATCAGCTCATTGAGGTGCCGATGATCCATCAAGGCATATCTGAGCATGATGCGTATGCACTTGCGCGGCAGGTTGTTGAAGATGTTCGCCTGCCCGATCCTGACCGGATTTTGAATGCTTATCCTCACCAGCTTTCGGGCGGCCAGCAGCAGCGTATTGTGATTGCCATGGCGCTTATGTCAAAGCCTGCTCTGCTTATTCTTGATGAGCCAACGACAGCGCTTGACGTGACGGTTGAGGCTGGGATTGTCGATTTGGTCAAGGAACTTGGCCATAAATACGGAACATCCATGCTGTTTATCAGTCATAATCTTGGGTTGGTTATGGATGTGTGTGACCGTATCTGTGTGATGTATTCAGGCGAAGCTGTTGAGACGGGTACTGTGAATGACGTGTTTGATAAAATGCGCCATCCCTATACCCAAGCCCTGTTCCGTTCTATTCCTCTGCCCGGAGCTGATAAAAACACCCATCCGCTTATTGCGATTCCCGGCAACTTCCCGCTGCCCCATGAGCGTCCGCAAGGATGTAATTTTGGCCCTCGTTGCGACTATTTCAGCGAAGGGAAATGTAATGACACGGCCATTCCAATGGCAGATGTTGATGTGGAAAAACGGCATGATACGCGGTGCTTGCGATTTGCTGATATTGACTGGGATGCGCCTCTGGCTGTTGTAGAAGATAAAGTACGGACAAAAATTGGTGCGCCTGTCCTGTCAGTTGATAATTTGCGTAAATATTATGAAGTGAGTGCGAACGCGCTCTTTTCCTCAGCAGAAAAGCGTGTTGTAAAAGCCAATGAAAGTATCAGCTTCCAAGCACATGAAGCTGAAACACTTGCTATTGTTGGTGAGTCAGGTTGCGGTAAATCCACCCTTGCAAAGGTTCTTCTTGGCCTTGAAACAGCAAGTGATGGCAGTATTCTGATGAATGACCAGTCCATTGAAAATACGCCTATTAGTGAGCGCAGTACAAAAACTGTATCCTCTATCCAGATGGTATTTCAGAATCCCTTCGATACATTGAATCCCTCGATGGCAGTGGGGCGCCAGATTATCAGAGCGCTGGAAGTATTCGAGATAGGCAATAACCAAGGCGAGCGCCATGAGCGTATGCTTGAGCTTCTTGACCTTGTTAAGTTGCCGCGTGAATTTGCAGACCGCATGCCGCGCCAGCTCTCTGGTGGGCAAAAACAGCGTGTCGGGATTGCGCGCGCCTTTGCAGGCGACGCCAATATCGTTGTTGCTGATGAGCCGGTATCAGCCCTTGATGTGTCAGTGCAAGCTGCTGTGACAGACTTGCTGATGGAGATTCAGAATAAGTCACGCACAACGCTTCTGTTCATCAGTCATGATTTATCGATTGTCCGCTATCTTTCGGACCGTGTTATCGTAATGTATCTTGGTCATATTGTTGAGGCAGGGACGACCGATCAGGTATTCTCACCGCCTTATCACCCCTATACCGAAGCATTGCTTTCTGCTGTTCCGATTGCCGATACACGCATTAAGCGGAAACGGATTGTGCTTGAAGGTGATATCCCCTCAGCGATGAATCCGCCACCGGGATGTCCGTTCCAAACGCGGTGTAGCCATAAATCAGAGGTGCCGGGTGGATTGTGCGATACAGAATTACCGCCTGTACGTAACCTTGCAAATGGCCATCAGATAAAATGTCATCTTGCTGATGATATTCTTAGCCGCATGGAGCCGGTGATTGCGCTGTCTCAGGATGGTGCAGCTTAATCTGAAACAAACCCATCAGGGAGCGCTGCCACAAGGTGGACACGGTGCTTTTCGCCGCCATTCAGCGCTGTATGATAGCCCCTTGTATCTGTGAAATAGACAGACCCATCTGCTGGCAGGTGTGTGACGTGATGGTTCACAATGAACAGCGACCCCGGATTTGTTATAATGGGAATATGCAGGCGCGGTTCTGGGTCACGATGCCATGAATTGCAGTTATAAAGACCTTTGGAGAGGATGCGCACACGGCCAATAGAAAAGCGTGCTGTTAATTCATCAAAGACATGTTCAAAATAGGTTCCTAAAAATTCCGGTGATAGCTCATTAAAGGCAGCCTCATCGACAAAATCCTCCCGCGGCACCTCATCGTAACTATCATCAGGCCTTAACCAGTAACGGCCTGATAAATCGTTTGCGCTGACACCATCATGTCCGGGGCGTCTTGTCATTGGCAGGGCGGCAAAACCTTCATCCTGCATATCGCCCATAAAGGCCTGTTGCGCTAAGACTTGCTGAAGAGCTTCTTTTAATGCTTCGCTGTCAAACTGAAGGGTGAGTTTATGAATGCCAGGACCAGCAGTGAACTGCGCTACCTTGCTTGTATCAGGCCGGCTTGCAAGCCAGTCAGCCATCAAGGCTTTATCGCGGCTTATCCCATTATCATTCATGTCTGCTTTCGTCATGATATGTCTCCTCAGCATATATAGACCACATTTTGAGCCTGCATTGGTTCGCTCAGATATGTCAATGATGAAGGCATGGCGCTCAAAATTGCTAAAAACGGCTCTGCGGCCTTTTGCCTCGATTCTGCAAAAAAGATATATATTACAGATGTTAGATGTTCCCATATCCCGTTAGGTAGAAGGTCATTTCATATTGTGGCTTGCTTATTCACTTTTGTGATCCCATATTCATCACGGGACTGGCATTTCATGCAAGGTTATGATTATGCCGGATGATTTATTAGAAAAACGCAGTGGCCATACGCAATCTGTATCGCGTGCGTTAAGTTTGTTATCTAAATTAGCTGAAGAGCCGGATGGGTTTAATCTGTCCGAGTTAGCGCGCCGCGTTAAACTTGCGCCATCGACAGCTCACCGTCTGTTAACAACATTGCAACTTGACCAATTTGTTCGGTTTGAAGATGGCCGCTGGTTGGTTGGTGTGCAGGCTTTTAATGTCGGCTCTGCCTATCTTCGGGCAAGAGACGTAAGCTATATGTCGCGGTCTTACTTGCGCATGATGATGCAGGAAACAGGCGAGACAGCTAATCTAGCGCTGCTAGAAAATAGTGAACTTGTTTATCTTGCGCAAAATGAATGCCCTGAACTAATGCGGGCAATTGCGCGTCCGGGCGCGCGTGCGCCTTTGACCTGCTCAGCTGTGGGTAAGGCGTGCCTTGCCTTTATGCCGCGCCGTGATGCGGATGCCATGATTGCTTCATCAGGGATTTCCCAGCTTACGCGTAAAAGCCATGTGACAGCCGATAGCCTGTGGCGTGACCTTGGTGTCATTCGCAAGCGTCAGGTTGCCTATGATGATGAAGAGCATTCTGATGGCCTGCGTTGTGTTGCAGCCCCACTTTTTGATAAGGCGGGGATGGTAATTGGCGCTCTTTCAGCAAGTGGCCCACTGGTTCGTATTCCTGATCAGAAGTTGCAATCTCATGCAAAGACAGTCCTTAGGGCTGCCCGCGATATGACACGTGCGCTTGGGGGCACCTGGCCACAAAGCTAGCGCTCGAAAAAACCGTTTTATGAGATGGCGGCTTTGGCGAGGTGGGTTAATCCCTCGCTATGGCCGCCATTTTCTTTTTGACCATAGAGGCAAGCTTGGACATATGCTTGTCAGCTATGCCGACATCGCACAGCGCTTTTTCTGTTTCCAGAAGGTACTGGGCACATGGTCCAACAAAGCCTGAAGCGCGCGCGATAATTTCGCTGGCACGCTCATCTGACATCTTGTCAGCAAAGGCTGGGCTGCTGCGTTTTATCACGAATGTCAGAGCCTGTTTTTTCCCCTCACTTGTATGGATAGTCACAAAACGCGGATTATAAGAGTTATTCAGCATTTCGCGACGCCATAGCATATCAAGTTCGCTGGGCGCTTTTGCTGCGGGAATTTTAAAGGCGATGCCTGACACTGATCCGCCCCTATCAAGAGCAAGGACGAGCCCTGGATAGTCTGGCGAGCCGCGTCCTATGCGTGTCCATAGACAAAATCGGCGATGATAGCCAAATAGCTGTGCGCTACATTTAGACTCATAATCAACAAGCGGGTTCCAGATGAGGCTGCCATATCCAAATATCCAGATATCAGGGCCGCTATAATTATCGGGCAGAAAGCTGCGACGTGATGCCTGTAATTCTTCAAGTGACATGACCGAGCTTTGGGAGCCATCTCGGCTTTGCGCAAGTTTCTGGACGCGGCCTTCCATCAACGCTTCACGACTAATCCCTGCTGGACATTTTTCTGACACAGCTACTCTACCTCTTTTGCCGAATGTACAACGCGTTGCGGAAACGGAATATCAATTTCATGCCGGTCGAATAATGGTTTCACGCGCCGCATCAAATCCCAGTTTAGCTCAAATAAATCACTATAACTTGTATAAAGGCGCAGCCGCACTGTGATCGCACTATCACCATAATTTATCACAAGAAAGCGAGGCGCGGGTGTTTGATGAATACGCTCATCATCACATAAAGATAACAGGGCTTTTTCAACAATATCGAAGTCGCTGTCATAGGCCACATCAATATCGAAATCGAGACGTCTATTTTCATGACGGGAATGATTGGTTATCTCGGACGACCAGATTGTTGAATTTGGGACTGAATGATAAACATTATCAAAGGTATCAATGTTGGTTGAAAACAGGCCTATTTCGCGCACCGTTCCTGATACGCCGGCTGCGGTTATCCAATCATCAACCTCAAACGGGCGCAATAATAGCAACATTACACCAGCAGCAACATTTGACAGGGTGCCTTGTAATGCAAGGCCAATCGCAAGGCCTGCTGCGCCTAATACAGCAATCATCGATGTTGTTTGAACACCAACCTGACCAAGCGCGACAACAATCGTGATAATGACAACAGAGTAGCGAATAATCGCCGCAAAAACAGGAATCAGTGTTTTATCGACGCGCTGTGTTGCCGCTAATGTCTGAATGATAAACCGCGATAGCCGGGCCGATAGCCAGAACCCAACCAAAATAATACCAAAACCAGTGAGGATGTCGATGCCATAGCTCACAGCAAGATTAATAAGGCTAGCAGAGACAGAATTTAAATTATCAAGCATGTAAAAACCAGCATCCATCAATTTTAGGGCGTTATTTTTGCAGAGTGTGTCAAAAACTCAAATCATTTCGATATTTTATTATAACGGGCTTGTCTATTTTTGACTAGCCAGTGTAAATGATAAGCCGTGTTTGTAGGCGCTCTTTCATTGAATTTTTGCAAGCAGTTATTGTATAATGCGGTTCACTAGAGTGTCACGAGGAGCATTCCGTTGGAAGTCTTTTACTGGTCGGTTGGCGACGGGATGCGTGGCACACCCCCCCTATGCTGCGCCATTGGTAATTTTGATGGTGTTCATGGCGGTCATCATCGCCTGTTAGCAGCAACGCGCTATGCAGCAGAGGCGGCAGGGATGCCATTTGGTGTTGTGACATTCAGCCCGCATCCGCGCTTATTCTTTACGCCAGACGCACCAGCCTTTTTATTAACAGACAATGTGATAAAATATCGCAAGCTCGAGGCTCTGGGGGTTCAGTATATTCTGGAAGTGACCTTTGATGATGCCTTGCGGCAGCTCTCACCAGAGGCCTTTACACGTGATGTTCTCGCATCATCTCTCAATGTAGGGCATCTTTTTGCAGGCTCTGATTTCTGTTTTGGCAAGGGGCGGTCCGGTAGCCTTACCGATATGGCAGAGATAGGTAAAAGCTGCCAGCTTGAGGTAACAGCCATCCCGTTACATACAGATGATGAAAATCAGGTGGTCTCATCCAGCCAAATCCGTGAAGCTCTTCGGGCGGGTGATGTTAAGACTGCCGCCAGCATGCTAGGGGATGACCCTATTATTTCGGGCGTTGTTGCTATGGGTGACCAGCGGGGCCGGTTGCTCTCCTTTCCAACAGCAAATATCGTCTTGGATAATGTGCTTCAGCCTGCTTTCGGGGTTTATGCCATTACCGCATCAGTGCGGGGTGATGAGACTGTTTATCAGGGCGTTTGCAATGTTGGTCGCCGCCCAACTGTGAATGACCGCGGCATTCTTGCAGAGGCTCACTTGTTTGACTTTGATCAAGATATTTATGGCGAAATGCTTGATATCCGTCTGAAAGGGTTTTTGCGTCCGGAACAGAAATTTGACGGGCTTGACGCACTCAAAGCGCAGATTGCACAAGATGCGGATGCGGCTCGGCTGTTGTTAGCGTCTGCTGATAGGTAGAACGTGCCTTATGGTAACGCCTGCCTAGAGGATAATAATGTGATGAATAAAATAGCCTGACTTCACCAATGGAAAAAAAACGTCTAAGGTGTGCCCACTTCCATCAAAAAATGAGATGGACTGCCTGAGACAGAAGCGTGTGAGTTGATAAAATGACGGATTATAAGCAGACCGTATTCCTGCCAAAAACAGACTTTCCAATGCGGGGAGGTCTGCCGAAAAAAGAACCTGAAACTCTTGCCCGGTGGCAGAAGATGGGGCTCTATGATTTGTTGCGTGAAAGCCGCAAGGATGCGGAAAAATTTGTGCTGCATGATGGCCCGCCCTATGCAAATGGCCAGCTTCATATCGGACATGCTCTGAATAAGATTCTGAAAGACGTTATTAACCGGTCACATTCAATGCTGGGTAAGAACGCAAATTACGTCCCCGGCTGGGATTGTCACGGTCTTCCTATTGAATGGAAAATCGAAGAGCAATATCGTAAAAAAGGCAAAGATAAAGATGAGGTGCCGATTGCTGAATTCCGTCAGGAATGCCGTGATTTTGCCTCTCATTGGCTTAATATTCAGTCTGAAGAATTTCAGCGGCTTGGCGTGCTGGGTGATTGGGAGAATCCCTACACCACAATGAAGTTTGAAGCCGAAGCGACGATTGCTTCTGAAATGGGCAAGTTCTTAATGAATGGCAGCCTGTATCGTGGCTCAAAGCCTGTGATGTGGTCACCTGTTGAAAAGACAGCTCTTGCAGAAGCCGAAGTCGAATATTCCGATCATACGTCTGTGACTATCTTTGCCAAGTTTGCGATTGCATCCTGCCCGGTTGAAGCGCTTGCAGGTGCCAGCCTGATTATCTGGACAACAACGCCGTGGACCATGCCGGGGAACCGGGCTATGGCTTTTGGCGCTAACATTGCCTATAGCGCGCTTAAAGTGACGGCTGTTGCTGACGGGTCTCTTGCGGTTCCGGGTGAAGTTATCTGTATTGCCGATGAGTTGCGTGATGATGTGTTTGCGGCCTGCGGTATTCTGGATGCTGATACATCTCATCAGTTTATGGGGCATGAGATTGAAGGAACAATCGCGCGTCATCCGCTCGCAGATGCGGGCTATGATCATGATGTTCCTGTGCTTGCCGCAGATTACGTTACCACAGAGCAGGGAACAGGGTTTGTCCATATCGCGCCGGGCCATGGTCCAGAAGATTATGAACTTGCGCATCTAAAACACGGGATCGAAGTCCCCGATACTATTGATGAAGCTGGCATGATTATGGCGCATTTACCGTTATTTGGCGGTATGCATGTGCTTCGTGATAATAAGAAAATTACCGAAATAATGGCAGAGCAGGGCGGCCTTATTGGCTTTGGCAGTCTAACGCACTCCTATCCGCATTCATGGCGCTCCCATGCGCCGGTTATCTACCGAAATGCAGCGCAATGGTTTGTCTCAATGGAACAGGATGGCTTGCGGGATAAAGCGCTTTCTGCTCTTTCTGAAACAGCTTTTTATCCTCCTGCAGGCCAGAACCGTCTGACAGCAATGATTGCAAACCGGCCTGACTGGTGCCTGAGCCGGCAGCGGGCATGGGGTGTTCCTATTCCTGTGTTTTATCATAAAGAGACAGGTGAGCCGTTGCGCGACCAGGCCGTTGTTGACCGGATTGTTGATGCCTTTGGCAAACAGGGATGTGATATTTGGTTTACCGCGCCCGCAGAGCAGTTTTTAGGCAGCGACTATGATATTGCAGACTATGAGCAGGTCATGGATATTGCTGATGTATGGTTTGATTCAGGCTCAACGCACGCCTTTGTGCTGGAAAAGCGTGATGATTTACAGTCGCCGGCCGACCTCTATCTTGAAGGCTCCGACCAGCATCGTGGCTGGTTCCATTCTTCCTTGCTTGAGAGTTGCGGTACCAGAGGACATGCGCCTTATAAGGGTGTTTTGACACATGGCTTTGTGCTTGATGAGCAGGGACGAAAAATGTCCAAGTCGCTCGGTAATGTCATTGCACCACAAAAAGTCATTGAACAGAGCGGTGCAGATATTCTGCGGCTCTGGGTTGTTAGTTCTGACTATTATGATGACCTACGAATTGGGCCTGAAATCCTGAAACGGCAATCAGATCATTATCGCCGAATCCGGAATACATTGCGCTATCTTCTGGGTGCGCTTGATGGCTTTGAAAGTACTGATGAGCTTGCTTATGACAAAATGGATGAGCTTGAGAAATGGGTATTGCATCGGTTATATGAAATCGATGCATCTATCCGCTCAAAAATAGAAACCTATGACTTCCATGGGATTTTCACCGAGCTTCACGATTTCTGTAATAGCGATTTATCGGCCTTCTATTTTGATATTCGCAAAGATAATCTTTACTGTGATGCCGCTGATAGCATTGCGCGGCGTGGGTGCCGGACAGTGATGGATAAGGTGCTGCGGTGCCTAACAGCATGGGTTGCGCCTATCCTGCCATTTACAGCGGATGAAGCATGGCTCGCACTCACCAAAGATGAGGGTGATTCTATCCACCTGCATCGCTATCAAGATATTGATGCTGCGTGGAAAAATGAGGCTGTTGGTACGAGATGGGCGTCGCTTCGTGCGCTTCGCTCTAAGGTGACGTCTGCTTTAGAAGAGGCGCGTAATGCTGGTGATATTGGTGGCAGCCTGTCTGCCGAAATAAGCCTTACCGTCAATCAGCAGACAGCATCATTGCTAGATGGGGTAGACCTTGCCAGCCTGTTCATCACATCCGAAGCCGAAATGACGGTCGGAACAAGTGATGAGGTTGGTGTTGCTGTGCGTCGCTCAGAGGGCGGGAAATGTGCCCGTTGCTGGAAAATGATTGCTAGTATTCCGGCTGAGGCTAACGACCAGATTTGTGGGCGTTGTGAAGCTGTTGTTGCCGCACTGCCAGAGGTGTCTGCTTAATGAGAATAAGCTCCCAGATGAAGCTCTTCTTTCCGGTGGCATCGCTCGTGCTAGCACTTGATGTTGGCATAAAACAACTGATGCTGTCCTGGTTGTTTTTTCCGCCACAGCAAATCATCGTTACCCCGTTTTTTTCCCTGACACCTGTCTGGAATAGCGGCATAAGCTTTGGACTGTTTTCTGATAATCCCTATATCGGGCTTGTTACGATTCCGGTGCTTGCTGTGCTGGTTGTTCTCTGGCTTATCTGGCAGCTTAACGACCTTACTTTTTTGCAAACGCTTGGCGCATCCTTTATCGCTGGCGGTGCACTTGGTAATGTGAGTGACCGGATTGTCTATGGGCGGGTAATCGATTTTCTTGATTTTCATATCGGTGCGCTACATTGGCCTGCATTCAATGTCGCAGACAGCGCACTATTTATTGGTGTTTTATTGTGGTTTTATGGCATGATGCAACCCAACCAGAATGAGACCCTTTAAAGAATGAAGAGTGTTATCTAGATGAACAAGCTTTTTCAGATTTTAGGTGCAGTTACCTTGTTGTCGATGTTGTCTGCATGTTCAGACTTCAGAAAAGCGATCGGCACAGAGAAATCATCACCTGATGAATTTCAGGTTGTTGTGCGTCCTTCATTGGTCCTTCCCCCTAATTTTTCGTCCCGGCCTACTGCAGCAACTGGCGCACAGACAGCTGCTACCGTTGCGTCTGATGCACAGGCACAAGCATCCGTTTTGCTAGGGGCGCGTGAAACAGGCGCATCTGATTATAGTGATATTTTCGCATTTGATAAAATCGTAGAAGATGTGCGCTCCAAAGTTGATGAGGAAACAGCTGGCATTAAATTTGAGCGGCGGCTCCCGATTCAGGTGCTTTTTGGCGGCTTGCCTGATGTTGGTCCTGTTATCGATAAGATGGCAGAAGATAGACGTATCCGCCGCAATAGGCTGGAAAATAGAAGCCTTTCATATGGCGCGACACCTGCTATCGATAAGGTGTTTCAAGACAGCGTTCTGGTTGAGTAGGTCGCCGGATGGCAGATGTTATTCGTCTTCTGCCAGAGCAGCTTGTTAACCAGATTGCCGCTGGCGAGGTCATTGAACGACCGGCAAGTGCTTTAAAAGAACTTCTTGAAAATGCGATAGATGCTGGCGCAACCCGTATTTCTATCGAGCTAGAGCGGGGCGGGTTATCCTCTCTTATTGTCAGTGATAATGGTCGCGGCATGAGCTGTGATGAGTTGCCGGTTGCTGTGCAACGTCATGCAACCTCAAAACTGCCAGATGATGATTTGTTTCAGATTACGCATTTCGGATTCCGCGGCGAAGCTTTGCCCTCTATCGGGGCTGTCTCATCGCTGTCGCTCACATCGCGGGTGGGTGATGTTGAACATGGATGGCGGCTTGATATTGTCCATGGCGCTGTTGGCGTGCCGCGCCCTGCTGCGTGTGCCATTGGGACTCGTATTGAAATTACTGACCTGTTTGGGTCTGTTCCAGCGCGGCTGAAATTTCTAAAAACAGAGCGAACCGAAGCAGGCCAGTGTATTGATGTCGTGCGCAGGCTTGCTATGTGTCGCCCTGATATCGGCTTTCAGATGAGTGATAGCGGAAAGGCTGTGTTTTCGCTTCCCGCTCAACCGCTCTCAGATGAAGGCGCGCGCCAGCGTCTATCGGCTCTGGTTGGGCGTACCTTTGCAGATGAAGCGATTGCGATAGATTCACGGCGTGATGAGATGCATCTAACAGGGCTTGCAGGATTGCCAACAATGAACCGGCAAACAGCAAGTCATATCTATCTTTTTGTGAATGATAGGCCAGTGCGTGATCGCCAGCTTCTGGGCGCGGTGCGCGCAGGTTATCAAGATATGTTGCCGCGTGGCCGCCACCCAGTCCTTGTGCTGTTCCTTAGCATGCCGCCGGGTGATGTTGATGTGAATGTTCACCCCGCCAAGGCTGAGGTGCGGTTTTCAGACCCCCAGCGGGTGCGCGGCTTATTTGTTGGCAGCTTGATGAATGCGCTATCGGACGCCGGATTACGGGCAACACAAGAAGGCTCAGAACATGCTTTGCGGCGGTTTCAGTCGGCGCAAATGCCAACGATTACGTCTGCGCCCGCTTCGCCAGATACAGGCGATATGCTGCAAGGACAGCAGGGACTTTCATCTTATATGCTTGCCGATGCACCGCCCGCTGCCCGCATAGCTATGCCCTCACAGCCCGAAACGATGGCGCAGGGAGCGCCAGCAGAGGCATCCTTTCCTTTAGGGGCTGCCCGGGCGCAACTTCATAAAACTTATGTGATTGCTGAAACAGGTGATGGCATTGTTCTGGTTGACCAGCATGCTGCTCATGAACGTCTGGTCATGGAGCGCATGAAAGAGGGGTTGGCAGAAGGTCCACTTGCCAGCCAGACACTTTTGCTGCCAGAAGTAGTCGACATCCCCATTGACCAGTATGAAGCTATTTTGGGCGAAGTAGATATGCTGAACAGGCTTGGTCTTCAGCTAGAAGGTTTTGGCCAGGGCAGTCTTCTTGTGCGCGGCGTTCCAGCACTTCTGGGCGAGGCATCGCCAAGCGCTATTGTGCGAGATATTGGCGAAGAGCTCAGCCATCTAGGTGGTTCCACAGGACTTCAGGACAGACTTAACGCTGTTATTGCCAGTATATCTTGTCATGGCTCTGTGCGGGCAGGACGCCAGCTTGGGTCTGATGAAATGAATGCACTGCTCAGGCAAATGGAAGAAACACCTGCTGCAGGACAATGTAATCACGGCCGGCCGACCTTTATCACGCTATCTCTGTCAGATTTGGAAAAACTGTTTCATCGTAGTTAAGCAGGCTGGTAGCGAAAAAAGAACAGCCGTGCCATGCCATAACGCCGGTTATCGAGCGGCGCAAAGGTATCAGGCAGGCTTACGCTTTCACTATGCCTAACCTCACAAGCAATAATGCAGGTGGACTGCAAGGCGCCCAGTCCTGCGAGCCGCGGGATAATTTTGGTGGTAAGGCCACTATCATAAGGCGCATCACATAATACAAGCTGGGCGGGAGGGGCATGCCATGTCCGCAGGCTTGTGATATCACCTGACAGTATTTTTGCCTGATGATCGAAACCTAGTTTCTGGATATTCTTTTTTAATACAAGTAAGGCATCTCTGTCCCACTCGCAAAAGACAGCCCCAGTTGCGCCGCGCGATAAGGCTTCAAGCCCTAATGAGCCACTTCCTGCACAGGCATCAATAAGCTGGGAGCCATGAATATCAAAGGGAAGGCGACCCCCTGTCAGGATATTAAACAGGGCTTCTCTGGTCCGATTTGAGGTTGGTCTGACAGCCTCGCTTTTGCATTCTGTTAAATTCGTGCCGCGCTTTGCGCCGGCAATAATACGCATCATCTCTTTTTATCGTTTTGCGGTCTCGGACGACGATTTTGTTGTCCGGGCTTGCGGGGACGTCCCGCTGCAGCTGATGGGCGACCACGGCCGCCAGCGCCAGCGCCTGAACCTGAACCTGAACCTGAACGGGGCCGGCGCGCGCCGCCACGTTGCGGCCCGTTTGATGTTCCCGGCGTTTGGGGGGTGAGACCAAGCTGTTCTGCCAGAACGCCAGATTTTACCTCTGCAACCTCTCCTTCGACAAGCTTACCAAGGGGGAAGGGGCCATAAGATATCCGAATCAACCTACTAACGGGATAGCCAAGATATTCCATCAAATGCCGGACTTCCCGGTTCTTGCCTTCACGAATAGCAACTGTGAGCCATGCATTACTCGACATTTGTGTATCGAGCTGTGCAAGGGCTGAACCATAATGGATGCCATCAATCGTTACGCCGTCTTCAAGTGCGCTGAGTTTGTCTGCATCAACAACACCGCGGACCCGCACCCGATATTTGCGTGTCCATCCGGTGGAGGGAAGTTCCATATGCCGTGACAACGCGCCATCATTGGTCAGCAGAAGAAGGCCTTCTGAATCAATATCAAGCCGGCCAACTGAAATAACGCGGGGCATATTAGTTGGCAGCGCCGAGAAAACAGTCTCCCGGCCTTTATCATCCTTATTGCTGACAACAAGGCCGCGCGGTTTATAATAACGCCAGAGACGGACAGGTTCAGCCGAGGGCAGTTTTACACCGCGCACTGTGACCATATCTCTGTCTGTTACCGTAAAGGCAGGGCTTTCCAGAAGCTCGCCATTTACTGTTACAAGCCCTTCAAGAATAAGCTGTTCGGCTTCGCGGCGTGAGCATATGCCAGCGCGGGCAATCCGGCGGGCAATGCGTTCTTCGGTTCTGCGCGGTTGCAGGATGTCGTGGGGTGTATCGCTCATAATGCTTCTTGTAGAAGAAAGCGAATTAGATAGCAAATGGCACGGTGGCCTCATATCATGGCGATAATAGAAATATTAGCCCTTCCCCTGAGGGCAGTGAAAGACAGAGATGGCAGTAGTAACAGATTTTATGGCTGAAGCCCTTAGCCTTGCAGGCCAAGCAATGGCAGCAGGAGAGGTGCCGGTTGGCGCTATTATTGTGTCTCCTGATGGTGATATTATTGCGCGCAGTGAAAACCGGATGCAGCGTGATAATGATGCAACCGCCCATGCAGAAATCCTTGCAATTCGGCAGGCTATCTCAGTTCTTGGCACATCGCGTCTTGTGGGATGTGATTTATGGGTGACATTAGAGCCCTGCGCCATGTGCGCTGGCGCGATAAGCCATGCACGGATAAGGCGGCTTTATTTCGCCGCATCAGATGAAAAAGGTGGGGCTGTTGAGCATGGTCCATGCCTGTTTAATCAGCCTACCATTCATCATAAGCCCGACCTCTATGGCGGGATATCAGAAGCGCCTGCTAAACAGTTGCTTCGGACATTTTTTGCAACAAAACGGGGCTAATCCTGTTGCAGGCCACCAGCAATATCACGGCGGTAAAAGCCACCAGGCCAGTCTATTTTTGAAACTCTATCATAGGCAGCAGCGATAGCAGATGCGGTATCTGGGCCTTGTCCTGTTATGCCAAGAACCCTGCCACCTGCGCTGACAAGAGCGCCATTATGCTCGCGGCTTGTCCCTGCGTGAAACACAAGCGAGCCATCATTCAGGTCTTCAGCGCCGCGGATTTCGCTGCCTTTTTCATATGCATCAGGATAACCGTTCGCTGCCATGACAACTGTAACTGCAACATCATCTAGCAGCTGCATATCGAAGTGAGACAGCCCGCCTTCTGCTTGCGTAAGCAAGGCAGATAGAAAATCTGTTTTCAGGCGTGGCAGGATTGTCTGTGCTTCTGGGTCACCAAACCGGCAGTTAAATTCGATAATCTGTGGGCCGCTCTTCGTCAGCATAAGGCCAGCATATAAGATGCCGCGATAAGGTGTACCCTCATCTGCCATCCCTTGTGCAACCGGCCGAATAATATTTTCCATTACCTCGGCGCGCAAGGTATCGGTTTCAAAAGGAGATGGGGAGATTGCGCCCATCCCTCCGGTATTCGGGCCCTTATCGCCGTCAAAAGCACGTTTGTGATCCTGTGCTGAGCCAAGCCAGACAGCGTCTGCGCCATCAAGCAGCGCAAAGGCTGACATTTCAGGCCCGCTAATGCGCTCCTCCACCAGAATTTCAGCACTTGCTGCACCAAACCGTCCGCCAAGCAGAGAATGGATAGCCTTTTCTGCTTCATCAGCATTATCACAGATAATAACGCCTTTTCCGGCAGCAAGACCGTCTGCTTTGACAACACATGCCCCAAGGGTACGGGCAAAGTCGCACGCTGGCGCTGTTTGGGTGAAATACTCCCACTGTGGCTGGGCAATATCATGTCTGGCACAAAAAGCTCGGGCAAATCGCTTTGAGCCCTCAAGTTGGGCGGCCGCTGCACGCGGACCACACACCGCAATACCAGTTGCTTCTAGCTTGTCAGCAAGGCCATCAACAAGTGGTGCTTCTGGGCCAATAATCACAAGGTCGCAGGCCTCATCTCGTGCCAAAGCAACAAGACCATCCAGATCATCTAAGGATGCCGGAATACAATGCCCGCGCCCATCAATCAAATCAGCAATGCCAGGATTGCCTGGGGCAACCAGCACAAGCTCACATAAAGGGGAGGCTGAAACAGCCCAGGCAAGGGCATGTTCACGCCCACCGCTTCCAATGATAAGTACCTTCACGTTCGTCCTGCCTTTATATTTTATCAAGAATGAATTCTTACAAGTTCTAGCGTAATCTGAGCAGATGCGCCATAGTATCTGCCATGATTGATGATAATGATTATACCCTATCTAATGCTGCGACGAATGATGCTGGGCTTAGTAATAATGCTTATTTGTCGGTTGGCGAGCTGAGTGCAGCGGTTAAGCGCACAATCGAGGGCACGTTTGATTATGTTCGCGTACGCGGCGAGATATCACAGCCCCGCACGCCAGCGTCCGGACATGTCTATTTTACGTTAAAAGACGAAAAAAATGCTCTTGCCGCTGTTATCTGGCGCGGCGTTGCCTCTGGCTTGCAGGTGCGCCCTGAAGATGGGCTTGATGTTATCTGCACCGGTAAAATGACGACCTTTGGCGGGCAGTCAAAATACCAATTAATTGTGAATGAAATTGAAGTAGCTGGCGAAGGCGCTCTGCTGAAACAGCTTGAAGATAGGCGCCGTAAACTTGCCTCAGAGGGGCTGTTTGATAATGCACGCAAGAAACCAATCCCTGCTATGCCGTCGGTTATTGGTGTTGTTACAAGCCCGACTGGCGCGGTTATTCGCGATATTCTGCACCGTGTACGTGACCGGTTTGGGGTTCATGTTCTTGTCTGGGGTGTGAATGTACAAGGGGTGGGAGCCGCTGAGCAAATCACTGCCGCCATTGAAGGATTTAACGCTCTGCCAGAGGGCGGTGCGGTGCCGCGTCCTGACCTGCTGATTGTAGCGCGTGGCGGTGGCTCACTTGAAGATTTATGGTGTTTTAATGAAGAAAATGTCGTGCGGGCTGCGGCTGGCTCACAGATTCCGCTGATTTCGGCTGTCGGGCATGAAACAGACACAACTCTGATTGACTATGCTTCTGACATGCGAGCGCCGACACCGAGCGCAGCTGCAGAAATGGCAACGCCTGTTGCCGCCGAGCTTGCTGCGCGGTTAAGTGAAATTGATGCCCGTCTGCGCCGCGCAATTACCCGCCAGCTTGATAATGCTGAGCAGATGGTACGCGCTATTATGCGCGGCCTGCTACATCCTGCAGAACAGATTGCACGCCAGACCCAAAGCCTTGATATAGCGCTTGCTGGGCTTGATGCCGGCATGATGCGCTTGGTTGAGGTTAATGACAGGAAATTAGCAAAACTGTCTGACAGAATTGTCTCTCCTGAACAGCGGCTTGCCGTCGTGACCCAGCGTCTTGGTGTGATGCAAGAACGGCTTGATAGTCTGATGATGCGGCGGCAGGAGCGCGCCCAAGAGACGCTGTCGCAGGCCTCTCGTCTGCTGTCTGCAAATTCTTATGAGCGCGTTCTTGAGCGTGGTTTTGCGCTTGTTACGGATGAGACGGGACAGGCCATTAAGCGGAGCGATGAGGCTGCAATAGGCGCTAAGGTAGAGATTAAATTTGCAGATAAAAAACGCGCCGCCCAGCTGGACCCGGATACCGCCTCGTCCGTTAATCCAAAAGCAGGGCCAGTAAAA
>DGJU01000046.1:24891-86799 GCA_002387605.1 Alphaproteobacteria bacterium UBA4588
AGTAAAACCGGCAGCAAAACCTACATCCCAAGAAGAGCTATTCTAGCTCATCATCCTTAACCACAGACTTACCCCATCTGCGATGGGGCCAGAGCCATTGTTCCGGGGCTGCTGAAATCCAGTCTTCGAATGTTTCATTTATCTGTTTGGCAATCAGCATTGTTGCTCTGTCATCATCACCTTCTGGCATTATCAGAGGGTCGGAGATTGTGACAGTCAGCCTATCATCTTTGGTCCGCACGCCATGCGCCATAAAAATGGGCTTTCCCATTTTGCGCGCAACTTTGATATAGGAAATAGCGGTTGTCGCTGGATGGCCAAAAAACGGCACAAATTCGCCTTCGCGCAGTTGCTGGTCTACAACCATCATCATGAAGCCGCCTTTTTTGACGGTGCGTACCATGCCCATCGCAGCTTCGCGTCCCTTGATGTAGCTATCCGCCCCAGTGAATTGAACTCTGTTTTTGAAAATCCAGTTTGCATAGGGATTATTCAACTCACGATAGATAAGGCCGGTCTTAATATTCGCCGCAATGCTGAGAAGCCCAACAGCCTCCCAATTACTGAGATGGGCACTAATAATAAATCCGCCATCATAGGGGGTTAATTTTTCCAGACCGGTAAAGCTAATGCGCCCCGATGGCAGCATTGTTTTTATATGGGGATATTCACCAATACAGCGGCCAATATTATTCCACATACCATGCGCGATATGCTGGCGTTCAGGTAATGAGAGGTGGGGCAGTGCAAATTTCATATTCGCAAGAGCTCGTTTATGCCACGGCGTGAGCGGCCCAAGACTTTGAAAAAGCCGGCCCATAGTGGCACTAGCAACCGAAGCCGGAAGGCACCGCAAGATGCCAACAGCAAGAAAGAGCAGGGCTGCTTCGCACGGCCAGATGATAAAGCGGTAAAGGGCTGTTAGGACAGGACCCCTATAGGACATTGACACTGAATGTTCCTCTCAGATTAACAGCGACGCGCTATAAAGAGCGCTTCATCGCAACAATATCATCTACCATATTCATGACCAGCTCTTCGGCCTCTGTCTCAAACGACATGCTTACCTGTAGAACACTTACACGGTCGCGCCATTCAGGGGGCAGGCGCATCCAGTCTTTCAGTGTCGTGACAAGCTCAGCGCCGTTCTGAACAGCATCCAGATGAAGCCGTGTTAAGTCTGCATCGCTATAGGGGTGATGATCAGCAAAAGCAAGCGTTTGAACAAGGTCGGCGCCGCAGGCTGCAACCGTTTTGAAAAAGCGGGACGGACGACCAATGCCGGCAAAGGCAAGAAAGCGTTTTCCCTTAATGTCTGCTGCACTGTCAGGGTCGGGAACAAGGCTGCCGGTGATAACCTGAACGCTATCAGCAAGCCGTGCGGTAAGGCCTGTCTCATCCTCACCATTTATGACGGCAAGAGAGAGTTGTGCAACTCCGGATGAAAAGCTCTGGCGTAACGGGCCTGCTGGTAAAATCCAGCCATTGCCGCACCCAGCACTACCATCAAAAACACCGATGACAATATCCTTTGCCAGCCACGGATTTTGCATGCCATCATCCATGATGATAATATCAGCTTCGGTTGAGCGTTGGATAAAATAAGCGCCTTTCAGCCGGTCAGGACTAACAATAACAAGCTCATTCAGCGCCAGCATAAGAGGCTCATCGCCTACATCATCTGTGCCATGCAGGCTGGCATCAACAATAAGAGGCCCTTTTTCAGAACCACCATATCCGCGTGTCAGGACAGCCGGATTATACCCTCTTGCCCTCAGCAACTGACACAGACTAGCTGTGAGCGGTGTTTTGCCAGTGCCTCCGATGCTGATATTACCAACACAGATAACAGGCAAGGATACCGTGCCGGCTGTTGCCATTTTCTGCCGCAGAAACGTTCCCAACCGCCAAATCCAGGATACGGGGATCAGCATGGCCGCTAGCGCATTTTTCTGGTCCCAGAATGACGGTGTTTTCAACATATTATTGATTATTACCCTGACGAATTTGTGAGCAGATATAGTCTGCAATGGGTTCAGCGCGAGAACAAGCATCTTGCGCATATTTCTGGCTTTTTTGTTTCTGGGCCTGACTGATAGGACGTGACGTTACGAGGTGTAAAATTTTATCTGCCAGCAACGCTACCATAGCTGATTTTTCCGGCGTGTTGGATAAAATCGTAACAGCGCCTCTTGTGTGAAGCGCCTCAAATTCATGTTTGTTTTTCTCAATAAAGGGTCCTGTGAGCAGAGCCGCCCCAAACAAAGCAGGTTCCAGCGGGTTATGTCCGCCAAGAGGTACCAGAGACCCGCCAAGGAAAACAATATCTGCAACGCTAAACAGGCTCCCCATTTCACCGAGTGTATCATTCAGATAGCTATCATCTGCAGGGGTTGCGGGCTGTTGTTGTGAGCGCCGTCCTGCTGTTGGCATGAGGGCTGATACTGCTGCTGCCCGGATAGGGTGGCGCGGCGCTATGATGGTAAAGACAGGATATCCGGCATCTGCACAATGCGCGGCAGCTTGCAATAACATCTGCTCTTCACCGTCATGAGTTGAGGCACATACTAAGATAGGCCTGCCTGCTGCTGCTTTGCTCAACATTGCGGTATAATGAGCATCAGCCGCCAGAGCAGAAACAGATACTTTTAATGAGCCATGTGTTGTGATGGAGGGTGATGGTGTGCCGCCTCTCAGCGCGGTAAAGGCTGCTGTCTGTTCATCATCAACGCTATAAATCCGGTCTGCGCTTCCAAACACAGCAGCAGCAAGGGCAGGGCGTTGCTGCCATTTGGCGAGTGAATGCGGTGATAATTGTGCTGATGCAAAGATAACAGGTATACTATGTGCATGAGCTTGTGTAATCAGCATTGGCCAGAAATCTGATTCCAGAAACACCGCGCAGTCAGGCCGCCAATAGGTAAGGAACCTGTCTACCCATTTTTTATGGTCAAGCGGCTGGTAGCTGTGAGCGCATCGCCCCTGCCATTTTTGAGCCGCTTTCGCAATCTCAGCCGCTGCTGTAACAGTGTTAGTTGTGATGAGGATGGTGCAGTCTTGACTGCGCTGCAACAGAGCATCGGCAAGGGTGCGGGCGGCAATGCTTTCACCAACTGAGACAGCATGGAGCCAGATGAGCGGGCCATCTGGGCGCTGGTTTTGCCAGCCCTGTCCGGTGCGCTCCGATAGGCGTGATAGCTCTTCTTTGCCGCGCATACAGCGCACATATAGCAAAATGCGTATTACTGGGGCTGCGATATACCATAAAAATGCATAAAAACGCAGGGCGCGCTGTTGGGCTGTTACCGTCACGTCTTGCTATGCCCCATATCAGAATCGCACTTTTTCGTTAATGCAGATAACCGTGTTTCAACAAGCAGGCGCTGGGCTTCAAGTTCCTGTTTATCTTTGGTCCGAGGAAGGATGATAGGCTCTCCCCATTTTATCAGACCGCGGGTAAATGGTTTTGGAACCCGTAATCTGTCCCAACTACGGGCGCGCCACATGCGGCCCGTTGACCAGGCAACAGGAATAATGGATGCGCCTGTAAGCTGGGAGAGGCTTACAGGCCCAGCCGAGAGGGTGCGGGCAGGCCCACGCGGGCCATCTGGCGTAATAACACATATTTTGCCGCGTTTAGTTTCTCCAGCCAGCGCGCGCAGGCTTGATAAGGCCTGCCTGTTTGAGCTGCCCCAGACGGGCGAGACCCCATAAAGTCTGGTTGGAATATCAAGAATCCGGCCATCAGCATGAGGCGATTGCAACGCAGCACATCCAGCTGGAAGCACAATCCCAAAACAAAATAGATGTTCATGCCAGAAAACCAGAATAGGCGGCGGCGCGGCGCTATCATCACTGCGAAGCCGTGCGAAATTAGGACGGTTTTCATGGCGCCACAATACCAGCTTTGCGCATATGAACATGAGCAGAAAGATAAGGGTTCCAATAATGATGTTGCCAACTTTTGAGCTGACAAACGCCTTCACCATAATCATGCCCACATAAAATTAGCGATTGATAAAAACTGGCGAGTGATAAATCCAGATGCCTCTCAATCTAGCCCAGCCGCTACCAAGGTGCTAGCACGAAAACAGACGAATATGGTGATAAGCTATCAAAATCTTGATAAATGTTACAAACAGAGCAGGATAACAGCCTGATTTATTCACGATTTTGTTCGCGGTGTTTCTGCATGCCAAATATTTGCAAAATAATGCCAAGCGAGGCAAAGTGTGCGCGAAGGAAGAGCACGGCATGAATGATAAGCAAATCTATAACCGATTATGGCGCGACTGGGTTCTGCCCTATAAATCGCGCCTTATTGGCGCTTTGTGTTTGATGGTTGGTGTTGCGGCGACAGGCGGTGCCTACCCTGCGGTTATCCAGCATGTGTTTGATGCTTTGTCAGGTGGCGAGGCATGGCTTCCTATCTCGCCGGCGCTTTATATTCCTGCTATGATTATGTGCCTTGCCTGCTTAAAAGCTGTATCGATGTTTTTCCAAGTGCTGGCGGTTAATAGTCTGGCGTTGCGGGTGACAACCGATATTCAAAAAGCCATGGCGCGCTATCTTGTAGATGCAGACCTTGCCTTTGTGACCGGTGAGCCGGCAGGTGTTTTTATCTCGCGTATCATGAATGATTTGAACCTGCTGCGGGAAGCCATTATCAGGCTTGCCAATAATCTGGTGCGTGATGCCTTAACTGTTATTGTGATGGTCTGCCTGATGTTTTGGTTTAGCTGGCTGCTATCCTTGATGGTGCTGGCTGTTTATCCGCTTGCCATGAAGCCGATCATTTCAATTGGGCGGCGGCAGCGCAAAGCCTCCGGCGCGCTTCAGGAACATCTGGAATCTGTTACATCGCTGTTGGGTGAGACCTTGCAAGGTGTGCGGATGGTAAAAGCCTATCAGTTGGAAGATACCGAAAAAGAGCGAACACATTCAGCCTTTGAAACGCTGTATAAAGAGCTGATTGGGCTATTTTCTGGGCGGGCCCGTATCGACCCTATTTTAGAAGCGCTTGGCGGTGTGGCGGTTGCTGGCGTCATTGGCGTTGCAGCATGGCAGGTTTCCAGCGGTAAAATGGGGATTGGTGATGTTGCAGGGTTTATCACAGCATTGCTTATGCTTGTTCAGCCTGTGCGCGCGCTTGGCACGCTAACAGCTGTTACACAAGAAGGCATGGCAGCTGGCGGGCGTATTTTTGGGCTCCTTGACCGTGAAAACCAGATTATTGACAAACTAAATGCGCCGGCTCTTTCAGCGGTAACAGGCCATGTCCAGTTTAACGATGTCAGCTTCTCCTATGGAGATGGTGGGACGGTACTTGATAAAGTGTCTTTTGAGGTTTTGCCGGGACAGACCGTTGCTCTAGTCGGGGCAAGCGGTGCAGGCAAAAGTTCTATTATTTCTTTGCTGCCACGATTCTACGATCTTGATAGCGGCAGCATTACGGTTGATGGCCAAGATATCTCCGGTGTGAGCCTTAAAACTCTGCGCCAGCATATCGGCCTTGTTAGTCAGGACGCTATTTTGTTTGATATGAGCATTGCAGATAATATCCGGTTTGGCAGGCTGGATGCGTCTCAGGCCGACATTGAACAGGCCGCAAAAATAGCCGCCGCAGATAGTTTTATTCGTCAGCTTGAGGGCGGATATGAGATGCGTGTTGGCAGTAATGGAAATCGGCTTTCTGGTGGCCAGCGTCAGCGTATTGCGATTGCCCGTGCGCTCTTAAAAGACGCGCCGCTGCTTTTGCTTGATGAAGCAACAAGCGCGCTTGATGCAGAGGCCGAAACACAAATTCAAGCGGCGCTCTCGCGATTATCAGAGGGGCGCACAACCATTGTGATTGCGCACCGGCTATCTACAATTCGCGATGCAGACCATATTATCGTGATGGATAATGGCCGGATTGTAGAGCGCGGTACACATTTATCGCTGATATCCCAAAAAGGGCATTATGCACATTTATGTGCCTTGCAAAATATTTCGACATAATACTGGTGTAATCCGGTATCCAGCGGCCTATTCGCGGCGCAGAATATCGTCAACAAGCCTGTTTGCCCATCCTCTGGACATAAAGCTATCTTGCAGAATATCGGGATCATAGACATTGTCTAGCCAGTCGAAAAAGGGCATGCCTTTGGCTTCAAACGGCTCATAGGCATCAAAAAAGGCATCTAAAAGCCCGGTCTTAGCTTGTTTTACATGGCCATATTTAAAGGCAAGCTGTTCGCGGGCGACGGCAACAGGCATCTCTTTGTGAATGAGCAGGTAAAGGGCCGACATCAGGCCAGCTCTATCAGCGCCTGATTTGCAATGCATCAGGCTGGGACCGGTGACAGTTGCAAACAAATCACGTGCGCCATAAATCATCTCTTTGGTCGGTGCGGCTCTGGAGCGCGCGGTAAAATCTACCAGCGACACACCATAGGTAACACACGCTTCTGCTTCAAGTTGCCAGCCGCCATCATCACGTGGCCCGCGCAGATTGATTATCGTCTTAATGCCGCGCTCGGCAGCCTGTTTGACACGCGACGGGCTCGGCTGATTGCTACGCCACATCATCTCGTCAATACAATGTAAATTATACCAGTAGAGCCGCAGAAACCCATGGTCTTTCAGCATCAGTTCTGTCCAGTCACGAACCCCGCGACGAACCCCTTTATGCTCACTACCCGCAAAGCGGTCCGGTGCTGATTGTAAGGGCGGCATAAAAAGATACGTTCCTTTTAACGGCTGATTAACTACCAGCAACCATCATTGCATCTACCCGCAATGATGGTGCAGACAGTGATTGACGCTTATCACTATCATTTGCCGGTGTGAGCGACATGAACATGTCTTTAAGGTTGCCAGCTATTGTTGCTTCGGCAGCAGGCCATGTAATTTCGCCATTTTCAATCCAGAATCCGGCGGCGCCACGGCTATAATCGCCTGTCGTAAGACTAACAGAGCTTCCCATTAATTCGGTTACATAAAAGCCATTTTCAATGTCTTTTATCAGCTCTTCTAATGTTGCAGCACCATCCTCGATAAACAGATTGGAAGGTGAGGGGCTTGGCGGCCCTGATAGAGACCGGCTCGCATGTCCGGTTGGTGATAATCCAAGCTGTGCGGCTGTTGCAAGGTCAAGGAACCATCCCTGAAGCACACCTTTATCAATCATTGTCTGACGCGAGACAGGTAATGTTTCACCGTCAAAAAGGCAGGTCCCGAAACCGCGTGGGCGGAGCGGGTCATCAATCATCGTAATGGCAGCAGACGCAATTTTCTCGCCCATACTGTCTTTCAGAAAGCTTGTGCCTCTGGCAATGGCAGCGCCATTGGTTGCGCTAGCAAAGTGTCCAGCAAGAGAGCGTGATACGCGTTTATCATAAAGGATAGGAAAAGAGCCTGTTACCGGTTTGCGTGCTCCAAGGCGGGCAAGCGTGCGCCGCGCAGCTTCTTTGCCAATCACTTCTGGCATATCAAGGTCGCTTGCAAATACAGCGCTACTATAATCATAGTCGCGTTCCATCTGTCCGTCTTTTTCGGCAATGACAACGGCTGAAAACCCAAAGCTTGAGCGCTGATAGCTTGCGTTAAAGCCAGTACTTGTTGCAATCAGGATGTCTGTGAGGTTCTGGCTTGCAGAGGCGCCGTCTGAATTGGTAATGCCGGAAACGCTAAGGGCAGCGTCTTCGCAAGACCGTGCCATGTCTGTTAGCTGGTCTGTTGAAAAGTTTGTGTGGTCGCAAAGTTCAATATCGGGCAGTTCACGTGCCTGCTCATCAGCGGTCGCAAGCCGTGCATAGGGGTCCTCAGGCGCAGCTTTTGCCATTGCAACAGCGCGTTCGGCGAGCTTTGTGATATTATCATCATCAATCTGACTGGTTGAGATGGTGGCAGTCTGCTTGCCGCAGAACACCCGAAGGCCCATCTGATAGTCTTCAGCGCGTTCTGCTGATTCAACCTTGCCAAGCCGAATCTGCACATCTGTGCCGCCACCAGAAATAAATGTTATATCCGTACCATCGGCGCCTGCTTTCTTCGCAGCGCTAAGCATCTTGTCTACAATCTGTTCATGCATTTTTTCCATACAAAACAAATAGACCGGTATGTGCTTGAGTGCAACTGCTTGCAATTCATAATCTGTCAGTTTATCACCAGAAACATGACCCAATTTTCTATCTTCATCGATGGCGGCGCTGGCACAACAGGCTTGCAGGTAAAAGACCGGTTATTGGCGCGGCCTGAACTATCCGTCATTATTCTGGATGATGACCTGCGCAAAAATGATGCTGCCCGTAAAACAGCAATGCATGATGCTGATGTCACAATTTTATGTCTGCCTGATGATGCAGCACGTCAGGCAGCTGAAATGACGGCTGGCACGACTGTACGTCTGATTGATGCGTCAACGGCGCACCGCGTGGCGCCAGACTGGGTATATGGTTTTGCTGAGCTTGCAGAATATCAGGCTGAGGCAATCGGTAATGCTGCGCGCGTTAGCAACCCCGGATGCTATCCGACAGGGTTTCTTGCACTTATCCGCCCGCTTGTTGATGCCGGCATTATTGCGCCTGAAACAGCGCTGACAATCCCCTCGGTGAGTGGTTATTCTGGCGGCGGAAACGCTCTGATCGCTGCTTATGAAGATTCCAACGGTGCGCCGCCTTATGGGACGTACGGCTTAACCTTACAGCATAAGCATTTACCAGAAATGACACAGCATGCCGGGCTGACAATACCGCCCATCTTTATGCCATCGGTTGGCAATTTTCCCCAAGGGATGCTTGTTTCTGTGCCGATTCACGCCTCTTCTTTGCAGAAATCAGTGACTGCTGCGGGGCTAACAGACATCCTGCAGCAACGCTACGCCGCCTCCCATCTTATCTCTGTTGCCCCTGATGCGCCTCTGACAGAAGCAGGCTTCCTGGCTGCCGATAAGCTTGCGACAAGCGACAGGATGGAGCTTTTTGTGTTTGCAGATGAAGCATCATCCCAGTTTGTGCTAACAGCGCGGCTTGATAATCTTGGTAAGGGGGCGGCAGGCGCTGCTGTTCAGAATATGAACCTGATGTTGGGCCTTAATCCTTTAGAGGGATTGAACCTGTCATAATAAGAGGCTGTTTTCAGCACGTGGTTTTGGTGTTGTAGATACTGGATACAGGCAATGAGAATTCCAACAATGACGATGCAGGAACGGGCCCTTAATTATCCCTATGAGGCTCCTTCGGGCGACTATCTTGTCAAGGACGGGCAGTGTCTGCCTTTGCCAGAGCAATATGATTTTTCCTCCCGAACGGCTATCTTGTCTGTTGGCTCCAACCGTGCACCGGTTCAGCTGATGAAGAAATTTGGCAGAACAGCAGAAGTCCCTGTCACTGAAGCTGTGGTGACGGGCTGTGATGTGGTCCATGTTGCCGGATTATCTGGTTATGGCGCTGTGCCATGTGCGCCCTATCCCAGCAAGGGCAGTGTTATCAGCTTGAATATTGCATGGTTAACAAAAGACCAGCTGCACGAAATGCATGCCACGGAATCAGTTGGTATTGCGTATGATTTTGTTGAATGGGACATATCAGCTGTCACAACGATGCGCGATGTGAGGCTTGAGCGGCTATTTGGGTATGCAAGCTGTATTGGCGCATTCCAGCAATCTGGAAGCCCTTTCGCGCTCAGCCGCATTCCAGCAAAGGGCCGTGTATTTGCTGAACGAAATCAGGCAGAAATGCAGTTAGCGCTTGCCGCTCTGACAGGCTTTGATGGGATAGACCTTCACGAGTGGGTGCAGCTTATCCATAGTGATAAAGAGGTTCATCGGCGCGCAGAACAGGCTGCCCGCTCGGCTGCGATTCTGCCGGATAATACATTATGGCAGATAGTAGATATCTAAGCCTGCTAAAATACCTATTGCGGCAGAAATGATAGCATCAAGCCAGCTGTCAGAATAAGGCCAGCCGTGCGGTTCGAGACAAATAAGCGGCGCGCTGTTATTGCTGACATCCCCTTCAGCTGGCTGATTTGCCAGTAAAGATGGGCTGCTGCTCCGCCCAGCCCAGCAAGCCAGAGGCCGGGGCCAAGCATCATGAAAAAACCATAACTCCAGAATAAAAGTGCGGCTGTATAAAAACAGAAAACACCTTCACGCAAATAACGGCCAAGACTAAGCGCTGATGATTTGATGCCGGCTCTTTTATCATCTTCTTGGTCCTGAACCGCATAGATTGTATCATATCCGGTAATCCACATAACAGTGCCCAGATACACAGCGACAAGCGGCATCGTAAGCCACGCCGCCGAAATAACCGATGCTGCGACCGGTACAGCCCAGCTGAATGTTAGCCCCAGCACGAGTTGCGGCCAGCCCGTTACCCTCTTGGCAAGCGGGTAGCAGATAATTAGCGGGAATGAGGCAATCGCGACAAGCCAGCTTCGTTGCGGCAGAGACACTAAGACAAGAAGGCCTATGGCTGATAAAAATCCAAGGAAAATCAGAGCCTTAAAAGGGGTGATAGCGCCGGATGCTAGGGGGCGGGATGCGGTGCGGGCAACTTGCGCATCAATCCGTCTGTCCCACAGGTCATTCACGACACAGCCGGCCCCCCGCATGGTGATGCCGCCAAGAGTAAAGAGCCCCATCAGCCAGAGCGCTGATATCAGGGTCTCAGATAGGGCAGCTGCTATCCACCAGCCAGGTAGGATGAGAAGCCACCAGCCAATCGGCCTATCGAGACGCGCAATGAAAATATAAGGATGAAAGCTACGCGGCAGATGCGACCAGACGCCCAGCGACTGGTCTGAAGATTGGGATGTCTGTTGGTCTGATTTTTTGGTCATGACAACTGATTGTGATAGCCTTTTGGGGGCCCCTCTGTCTAGTAATGTCTGCTTATTAATATCCCCCATCTAATCCCTATTGAGGGGCAGTGAGCCAGGCCGGCTGATAGCCCTAGCAAAAGCGGCAAACGCAATAGTTGCTATTCGGTGTGATGCATATTACATGAAGTCACATGACTGGCATTCATTCTCCATATAAGCCTGCTATCCGGCTTTTTGTTACAGCTGAGCTGGCAGGCGGCGCTGAGATGACCCTTGATGAGGGTCAGTCTCATTATCTGGCAAATGTGATGCGTCAGAAACAGGGCGCATTTATTGAGCTATTTAATGGCCGTGATGGAAGTTGGCAGGCTGAATTAGTCACTCTTTCACGCAAATCTGTTACCGTTCTATGCATCCAGCAAACGACCGCGCAACACGCTAGTCCGGATGTCTGGTTATTGTTTGCTCCGGTGAAGCGTGCCCGGCTCGATTTCATGGCGCAGAAAGCAACAGAGCTTGGTGTCACCAAAATTTGGCCTGTTGATACTGAATATTGTCAGATGGGGCGGGTGAAAACAGACAGGTTAGAAGCCAATGCCATTGAAGCTGCAGAACAAACAGTCCGGCAGGATGTGCCAGATATTGGGCCCTTTATCCCATTGCAGACAGCTCTTTTGGCATGGCCTGAGGACAGGGTATTGATTTTCTGTGATGAGGGTCTTGCCGGTGATGCGCCTTATGCGCCGCTTGAGCAGCTTGCAACAGCAACAGGCAAAAAAGCGGCTATCCTTATTGGTCCTGAAGGCGGGTTTTCTCCTGCTGAACGTGAGATGATTTTATCCCAATCTTCTGTCTTGCCTATTCATCTTGGGCCTCGCATATTAAGAAGTGATACTGCAGCTTTATCTGCCCTCAGCCTGTATCAAGCTGTATGCGGAGACTGGCGTTTAACACATTCTTCATCCTCTCTTGAGTCATAAAGCGATCATTGAATGACAATTCTTTCTTCCCATCCTGTTGAAAAAACGCTGACAGCTGAAACACTTACAACCTGGTTGCGGGCGCAAGCGCGTGATAAATCAGATTGGAAAATTGGCACAGAACATGAAAAATTCTTATTTCATAAAGGAACTTTTCGTCCGGTCGCCTATGAAGGTGAGCAGGGCATTGGCGCATTATTAGAGGCGCTTCGGACGCGTTATAATATGCGCCCCATTATGGAGCATGATAATATTATCGGATTGCTGGATGATGCTGGCGGCTCGATTACGCTTGAGCCGGGCGGACAGTTTGAGCTTTCTGGTGCGCCGTTAAAAACACTGCACCAAACATGCAAAGAAACAGGCACCCACCTGAAACAGATGATGTCTGTAACCGCTGAGCTTGAATTATGCATGCTTGGCACTGGGTTTCAGCCGCTTTGGGGACGTGATGATTGCCATTGGATGCCCAAAGGCCGCTATCGCATTATGCGTGATTACATGCAGAAGAAAGGCTCTTTGGGGCTTGATATGATGCTGCGTACCTGCACTGTGCAGGTTAATCTAGATTTTGCCTCAGAGCAGGATATGGTCCGGAAATTCCGGTCTTCGCTCGCGCTTCAGCCTGTTGCAACAGCTCTATTTGCGAACTCTCCTTTCAAAGATGGGGTGCCCTCAGGATTGCAATCTACCCGGGCTCATGTCTGGACAGACACAGACCCCGATAGATGTGGTATTCCGGCTTGCGTTTTTGATCCGAATTTTGGCTATGAGATGTGGATTGAATATCTGCTTGATGTGCCAATGTATTTTCTGCATCGCGGCGATGATTATCTTGATGTATCCGGCTTATCATTCAGAGATTTCATGGATGGCCGCCTGCCTGGTTTTGAAGGCCAGTATCCTGATATGCATGATTTTCAGGACCATATGACAACTGCCTTTCCAGAGGTTCGCCTGAAAGGGTATCTTGAGATGCGGGGCGCAGATAGCGGTGGCTGGTCGAATATCTGCGCGCTTCCGGCATTCTGGGTTGGGTTGCTTTATGATGAGCAGGCCCTTGATGAGACCTGCGCTCTGGTTGAGGGCGTTAGCGCCCTTGATGTTGAGCAGGCCAGAATGTCTGCCTGCCGTGATGGCTTGTCTGGCATGTATGATAGTCGGTCCATGATGCAGATGGCATCAGCCTGTGTTGAGATTGCAGAAGCCGGTCTTGCCCGGCGGGCAGAAAAAGATGCTGATGGCGAAGATGAAACTAAATTTCTTGCGCCCCTAAAACAGATTGTCAGTGAAGGTCGCACACTCTCTGATATCATGCTGGAAAAATATCAGACTAACTGGGATGGCGATATCACCCATCTTTTCCGCGAATATCATTATTAAAAACGATATTATGTAACAGTCAGCTTCGCCGCATTTAATAGGGCAGGCCGCTCTGCTCATCGTGAATATGAGCGCAAAAGGAACAGATTATGGCAGGGTTACTGCTCGTTGTTTTCATTAATTTTGTTGGAATCGGGGCCCTGATTCCTATCCTGCCATTTACGGTTGTTGACCAGCTTGGTTATTCTGAATCAGTGATGACTTTGCTGCTTGCCAGTTTTTCACTTGCGATGTTTATCGGCAATCCTATTCTGGGGCGCCTATCAGACAAGCTGGGCAGAAAACGCATCCTGATAGCATCAATTAGCGTTGCAACGGCAGCACATTTCTGGTTTGCGGTCTCTGAAGATATTACAACATTATTCATGTCGCGTATTCTAGCAGGATTTGGCGCCGGTAATATTGGCGTCATTCATGCGATTATCGCAGATAATTCTGAGCGTCAGGACAGGGCGCGGATGATGGGGCTTATGGGGGCGTGTATTGGTGCTGGCTTTGTGCTCGGCCCTGCTCTTGGCGGGCTTCTGGCCGGAATTGGCAGTGGGCCTGCGCATCAGATGCCATTTCTGGTTGCCGGAATATTCTCCGCAATCTCTCTTATCATGGCATTTCGTCTTCCGGAGAGTTATCCGTCTAACGCTGATGCGAAGCAGGTTAAAACATCGTTTTTTGCCCGCGTTACAGCTCTGATGTCAGGCCCGTTAGGGCTGTTTGCAGCGGCATTTTTCCTGCTAAATCTGTCATTTGCACAGGTTGAGGCCGCCTATGTATTGGTTGTGCGGGATTTGCTGGGATTTGGCACCCGTGAGACTGGCTGGCTGTTCACCTATATTGGTATCTGTATCATTATTGTTCAGGGCGGGCTTATTGGCAGGATAGTGCCTCGATTTGGTGAAATGCGGGTTATCCGCACTGGCATTTACTGTCTGATCACAGGCCAGCTGGTAACCGTGATGCTGGCAACACTCTTTGCGGATGGCGGCGCGTTGCTAATGCATATTCTGGTGGCAACCAGTTTTGTGTGTATTGGCTTTGCCTTAACAAACCCAACCCTTTCGGCTGCCTCATCGGCTGCCTCACGGCGTGATGAAATGGGCGGCGCATTAGGGCTTGTGCAAGGGTTTGGCTCGCTTGGTCAGGTTATTGGCCTAACAGCGGCAGGACCGCTCTATTTGAGCGGCGGCGCTGGCTTATCATTCAGTTTTGCTGCCCTTATTTCAGTCTGCCTTCTGATCACGCTCTTTTTTATTGCGCGGGTCTGGCCAAAGCTTTCCCCATCCGCTGCTTCCTAGGCAGCTTGGGTGCCGCCAACTGTGATGCCGCCAATCTTCAGGGTAGGCTGGCCCACACCAACAGGAACAGACTGGCCAGACTTCCCGCAGGTGCCAATGCCGGGATCAAGCTCCATGTCATTGCCAATCATAGTAATTTTTGACATGGCATCAGGGCCGCTTCCGATCAGAGTTGCTCCTTTTACTGGTGCGCCAATCTTACCATTTTCGACCATATAGGCTTCAGAGGCAGAGAACACAAATTTGCCCGAGGTAATATCAACCTGTCCGCCACCAAAATTCGCTGCATAGATACCTTTTTTCATACTAGAAATAATCTCTTCAGCCTCATAGGCGCCATTTTCCATATAGGTATTTGTCATACGCGGCATAGGCAGATGTGCATAGGATTGGCGCCGGCCGTTGCCCGTAGGCTCAACCCCCATCAGCCGGGCATTCTGCCGGTCTTGCATATAACCTTTCAGGATGCCGTCTTCGATTAGCGTATTGTGACCAGAACGGGTGCCCTCATCATCTATCGTAAGTGAGCCGCGCCTATCAGCAAGCGTGCCATTATCCACAACTGTCACGCCCTTGGCGGCGACTTGCTCACCAATGCGGCCTGAAAACACCGATGTACCTTTGCGGTTGAAGTCGCCTTCAAGGCCATGTCCAACAGCTTCATGTAGCATCACACCTGGCCATCCGGCCCCCAGCACAATTTCCATTTCCCCAGCAGGGGCTGCAATAGAATCAAGATTAAGCAGCGCCAGTCTGAGCGCCTCATCAATTTCAGGCTGCCACAGAGCTTCATCAAGATAATGGTTGAGCAGAAATCTGCCGCCCATCCCGCTTGAGCCTGACTCCATCCGGCCATTCTGTTCAACAACAACAGCAATGCCCAGCCTTACCAGAGGTCTGATATCAGCAAACCGCTCGCCGTCTGGGCGAATTATCTGCACCGCCTGCCAACTCCCCACAACAGATGCTGTCACCTGCTTAACGCGCGGATCGCTGGCGCGGGCATAGGCATCCATTTTTTGCAGCAACGCAACCTTATCTTCAAAGGCTGTATGCTCGAGCGGGTTATCGCTGGTATAAAGAGGCTTGTTGGCGCCTGAAAGCGGCGGCAGGGCAAGCGTTCCTGAATGCCCAGACGCGACAGAGGCAACCGTCTCAGCGGCGCGCCGAAGCGCTGCCTCGCTCAATTCGCCAGCATGGGCAAAGGCATCAGCCTCACCAACAATAGCGCGCAGACCAAATCCGGATGATTCGTCATAAGTTGCTGTCTTTAGCCGGCCATCATCAAATGCAAGCGCTTCTGTATGCCGCATTTCAAGGAAGAGATCGCCATCATCTGCGCCATTGAGCGTGTCCGCTACAAGGCCGCATACATGGTCTTTATCAAGGCCGTTGCGGGAAAAAAACAACTCATCTGTTTGGTGCAGCGCATCCATTATAATCATCTCTCCAAAATAGCAGGTAGGGCGGTAGTGCAGAGCGCTTCACTTGAATCTCTGCCACACGTCCCAAATCTCTCATCCCCCCAAGTATGGAGGCTGGAGAGGTCTGTTTCAAGGGGAAGTCTAAAGCTGTTTTTTTTAACGGCACCAAAATGCTTTGCCGAGAGGTGGAATGGTGCGCGACAGGCTGCCGCATAGGGCTTCCCAATGGTTAAAAAACCCGTTAAGACAATCTCGTTAGCTTGAACGAGATCAGTTAATGATCACACGAGCAAGACTAGCTTATTATTTGACGTCAAGGGGGATGAACATATGAGACTGCACATTACGCTATGTGCTAGCATCATTTTCGCAGTAATTGGCTTTATTGCAGGGCCGGCGCTCGCTAGTGAGCCGCTGCCATGGCAAATGGGTTTTCAGGAGCCAGCTGGTTCTATTGCTGAAAAAGCACAAAGCCTTCACGATTTGTTGCTTATCGTTATCACGGCTATTTCGGTGTTTGTTTTGGCGCTGCTTGTTTACACGTGCGTGCGCTACCGTGAATCCTCTAACCCTGTGCCGTCCAAAACATCCCATAATACAACCATCGAAGTTTTGTGGACGGTTATCCCAGTCCTAATTCTGGTTGTGATTGCGGTGCCGTCATTCCGGTTGCTGTATTACATGGATGAAACCAAAAATACAGATATGGTCGTCAAAATTACAGGAAATCAGTGGTACTGGAATTATGAGTATCCTGACGAGAAAATCGGATTTGATAGCTACATTATCGATGAAGCAGATCTGGCACCTGGTCAGCCGCGCCTGTTGAGTGTGGATAATCCGATGGTTGTTCCTGAAGGAACACGTATCAAGCTGCTGATTACCGGCAATGATGTTATGCATTCCTTCTTTGTGCCGTCACTGGCTGTTCAGACCTATTCTATTATTGGACGGGTCAATGAAGTGTGGATTGATGTGCCAATGGGTGCAAAATCCTATTATGGTCAATGTAATCAGATTTGCGGTGTAAACCATGCCTATATGCCGATTGTGGTAAAGGCTGTCTCACAGCAGGATTACGCAACCTGGCTTGTTACGGCCAAAGATGAATTTGCGATGGGTGATAATGTTCAGCCATCTGGTTCACAAGATATTCAGCTTGCATCAGCCCAATAATGGGCCAGTGCTTTTAACTTTTTAGACGTTCGTTTTTTACACAGGAGTGAGACAAATGAGTGCGCAGACAAACGCGGCCCATTCAGACCACGACCACGGCATCCCACAAGGGTTTATTCGCCGGTGGCTTTATTCGACTAACCATAAGGATATTGGGACGATGTATATCATCTTCTCTATCCTTGCTGCTTTCATAGGCGGCGGCTTTTCTGTCTTTATGCGGATGGAGCTTATGGAACCGGGTGTTCAATATATGGCCGATGGTCATATGTGGAATGTTTTCACAACCGCCCATGGTCTTATCATGGTGTTCTTTGTTGTGATGCCGGGGCTAATTGGTGGGTTTGGTAACTGGTTTGTGCCGATTATGATTGGCGCGCCTGACATGGCATTTCCGCGGATGAATAATATTTCATTCTGGCTTTTGCCGCCTGCCTTTATTCTGCTTCTTCTGTCTGCAGTTATGGATGGCGGTGCTGGTGTTGGTTGGACAATTTACCCGCCTATGTCGAGCACGGCTGGAACGCCTGGTATGTCGATGGACCTTGCGATTCTATCGCTCCACCTTGCTGGTGCGTCGTCTATCCTTGGTGCGGCGAACTTTATTACAACGATCTTTAATATGCGTACCCCAGGCATGACATTACATAAAATGCCACTTTTTGCATGGGCAATGCTGATCACAGCGTTTTTGTTATTGCTGGCTGTTCCGGTTCTTGCTGGGGCAATCACGATGCTACTGACTGACCGGAATTTCGGAACAACCTTCTTTATTCCTGAAGGCGGCGGCGACCCTATTTTATTCCTGCACCTGTTCTGGTTCTTTGGTCATCCAGAAGTTTATATTATGATTCTGCCGGCCTTTGGTATCGTCAGCCATATTATCTCAACCTTCTCTCGCAAGCCCGTCTTCGGCTATCTAGGCATGGCCTATGCGATGGTATCGATTGGGTTTGTTGGCTTTATTGTGTGGGCACACCACATGTATACGGTCGGTCTAGATGTTGATACGCGGGCCTATTTCACAGCCGCTACGATGGTAATTGCTGTGCCAACAGGCGTGAAAATCTTCTCATGGATTGCAACAATGTGGGGCGGCTCGCTAACGTTCCGCGTTCCTATGCTGTGGGCCATTGGCTTTATCTTCTTATTCACTGTTGGCGGTGTAACAGGTGTGGTTCTTGCCAATGCTGGTATGGATGTTGTGTTGCATAACACCTATTATGTGATTGCTCACTTCCATTATGTGCTATCACTCGGTGCTGTATATGGCCTGTTTGCTGGCTTCTATTACTGGTTCAGCAAAATGTCTGGCTATGAATATCATGAAGGATTGGCAAAGCTGCATTTCTGGATCACCTTTATTGGTGTGAACCTGACATTCTTCCCCATGCACTTCCTTGGGCTGGCCGGTATGCCGCGTCGTTATATCGACTATCCTGATGCCTTTGCTGGTTGGAACTATGTTGCCTCAATCGGCTCATATATCAGTGCCGCTGGTGCGATTCTGTTCTTAATTGTTATTATAGAAGCCTTTGTGAGCCGCCGTAAGGCAGCTGACAATCCATGGGGTGAGGGTGCTAACACACTTGAGTGGCAAGTATCATCGCCGCCGCCTTATCATACCTTTGATACGCTGCCAAAAATCAAATAAGGCAGCGTCTCCTCTAGGGGACAAAGGAAGGAAGAAAGCTGGATGACAGCAATGCCGCAACAACCAGGCTCATCAGGATCTAATATTGCGCCAACCGCAGATGCTCCGGCATCTTCGGTTGCTGCCTTTTTTGCCCTGATGAAACCCCGCGTTATGAGCCTCGTGATTTTCACGGGGTTTGCGGGCATGTATCTGGCACCTGTTGATATGCATCCGGTACTCGCGGCGATTTCACTGTTTGCTATTGCTGCCGGTGCAGGTGCGTCTGGTGCGATCAATCAGTGGTATGACCGGGATATGGATGCGCTCATGACGCGCACTCGCAACAGGCCTATACCGGCTGGCAAAGTTATCCCTGAAGAAGCGCTTGCGTTCGGCATTGTGATATCAGTTCTGTCCGTGATGCTCTTGTCACTTGCCAGCAATCTGCTCGCAGGGGGGCTGCTTGCCTTTACAATCTTTTTCTATGCTGTGGTTTATACGGTATGGCTGAAACGCAGTACGCCGCAGAATATTGTCATTGGCGGTGCTGCTGGCGCGTTGCCGCCGTTAGTTGGCTGGGCTGCGATGACGGGCACTGTTACGCTTGAGCCAATCATTCTGTTTACCTTGATTTTTGTCTGGACCCCGCCACATTTTTGGGCGCTGGCGCTGGTAAAAAATGATGATTATCGCTTAGCAAATGTGCCGATGCTGCCTGTTACCGCAGGCGCTGATGAAACACGCAAGCAAATTCTGATTTACAGTATTTTTCTGATGGGCGCAGGGATACTACCCTTTGTTATCGGAATGAGCGGTATTGCTTATGGTATCTTGAGCGTGATTATGGGCGCTCTGTTCTTGGCATTCGCAATTCGGCTTTATCTTGTTAAGACTGACAAGGCAGCATGGGACCTGTTTAAATTTTCGGTACTCCATCTGTTTATACTTTTTGCGGGCCTTATAGCTGACAAAGCGCTCAGCTTTATGCTGATTTAATGGAAGGGATAATGATGTCTGATCAACCTGAAACAGCGACTGAGATGAGAGTGATGCGTAAACGCAGCAATCTCTGGATTCTGGGCCTTATCTTTGGACTTGCCGTCCTTTTCTATGTGGTGACTATCGTTCGGATGAGTTTGTAAGATATGCAAATAATCAGCCCGTCCCCAGACCTAATACAGCAGCAGTCAGTCCGCAATAAGCGGCTTCTGACGGGCGTTTTTGTTGTTGTTGCAGGAATGGTGGGGCTCGCCTTTGCATCTGTGCCACTCTATAAACTTTTCTGTCAGGTCACAGGATATGGCGGTACAACACAGCGCGCTGAGATGGCGCCGCAGACAATAAACATGGCAGCAGCTCCTGTTTCTGTTCGCTTTAATGCTGTCACGAATTCAAAGTTAAACTGGTCGTTTGTTCCGGTAACAGAGCCTGTGTCTCTTATTCCTGGTGAGCAAGTTACAGCACTTTATCGGGCAACAAATTTAGGCGATGTTCCATCAATAGGGACAGCCACATTCAATGTGACCCCGCAAAAGGCCGGGCCGTATTTTATGAAGCTGGAATGTTTTTGCTTTACCGAACAGTTATTACAGCCGGGCCAGTCAATGGACATGCCGGTAACCTTTTTTCTAGACCCGGAAATGGCGACTGATCTGAATACATCAGACGTTGACGAGGTCGTGCTTTCCTATACCTTTTTCGAGGCAATAGAGAGCTAGTATAAGCTAAATTTTGTTGCGCCGGTCGGAGGGGGCTGGGCTTTTTCAAAGGAGATGAAAAATGAGTGGTGCACAACAACATCCCTACCATCTGGTAGAACCTAGCCCATGGCCGGCAGTCGGCTCTGCGGCGGCATTTATTGCAGCTATCGGCGCTGTGATGTTCATGCATGACCGCGCCTATGGCGGCTATGTTTTGATGACGGGGATGGGTCTTGTTATCCTAACCATGTTCATGTGGTGGCGCGATGTCATCCGCGAAGCTGAATATCAGGGGCATCATACCCCGATTGTTCAGATCGGTATGCGGTATGGGATGATGCTTTTTATCTCATCAGAAGTCATGTTCTTTGTGGCGTTTTTCTGGGCCTTTTTCGACCGTGCCTTTTTCCCTGTTGGGGGTATCTGGCCACCTGAAGGTATTCAAACGTTCGACCCGTTCGATCTGCCGCTGATTAACACCCTTATTCTGCTGCTATCGGGATGTACCGTAACATGGTCACACCATGCTCTGGTAAATGATAACCGCCGTGATTTTATCGTAGGTCTTGTTATCACTATTGTTCTGGGCGCCTTTTTCACAGTGCTTCAGGCGGTAGAATATGACCATGCGTCATTTGCCTTCACAGACGGGATTTATCCTTCGGTGTTTTATATGGCGACAGGCTTCCATGGCTTCCATGTGATTGTCGGAACATTGTTCCTTGCCGTATGTCTCTTCCGAGGACTGAAAGGACATTTCACCGCTGACCAGCATTTTGGGTTTGAAGCGGCCGCATGGTATTGGCATTTTGTTGATGTTGTCTGGTTGTTCTTATTTGTGGCTGTTTACTGGTGGGGCGCTTAATTTAGACAATCTTCTATCTCCTCCCCTCTTGCTTTAAGAGAGCGAAAAAAGAACCGGTCTTGCATCTTTAACTGTAGGGCCGGTTCTTCTATATGGAGACAAGACACCTTGTTGCTCGCATAGAAAGGCGCAGCCATGTATTTTAGACCCTATCTTTGGTTAACCCTGTTATCTGTGCCAGCGCTGGCCCTGCTCTTGTTTTTGGGAAGCTGGCAAGTTCAGAGACTATTCTGGAAAACAGAGCTGATTACGACATTCAATGAACGGGCAGCCGCATCGCCTGTCTCAGTGAATGAGATTGTCGGCAGCGGCAAAGATAATCAGTTCCGCCGCCTTAGCCTGACAGGGACATTTCTGGATGATGATGAAATCTACCTTGTCGGCCGGACCTATGAAGGCAATGCAGGATTTCATGTTGTAACGCCCCTTCGTCAGGCAGATGATAGCATCATCTTCATTAATCGTGGATGGGTATCAGAAGATTATCGTTTGCCAGCCCAGCGCCCTTTTTCACTCACCCAAGGCGTTATTCAGATTGATGGCATTGTTCGCCTGCCTCAACAGCAGGGTTATTTTGTCCCCGATAATGAGCCAGAGCGCGGTTTTTGGTTTACCCTAAAGCCAGATGAAATTGCTCGTTTTAGAGACTATTCATCTGTTGAGACAGCCTATTATGTCGATCAGGTGCGCACCAGTGAGGTGATTACATTGCCGATTGCAGCTGAGGTGCGCGTGGATGTCCGAAATGCCCATCTTAACTATGCACTGACATGGTTTGGGGTTGCACTGTCTCTGATCGGAGTTTACATCGCATATCATGTTTCTGCAGGGCGCCTTGGGTTTCGCGCTAAAAAATAGAGAGATTATCTCTTTGTTGTGACATAATTAGATTAGACAGAAAGGCCGCCGAAAGATGCGCTATATTAGCACGAGAGGACTGGATACAGACCGGTCTTTCGAAGACGTATTATTGAACGGGTTAGCCCGTGATGGCGGTTTGTATTTACCCAAAACATGGCCACGTCTGAGCGCCGATGACATCCGCGGCATGTCCTCTAAATCCTATGCTGAAATCGCTGGTATGATTATTGGATGCTTTACGGGCGGACAACCAGAACAGTCACAGATAACAGCAATGGCAGAAGATGCCTATAAAGGATTTACCCATAGCGATGTTGCCCCGTTGGTGGCGCTTGAGAATAACGTGCATGTCTGCGAGCTGTTTCATGGCCCCACGATTGCGTTCAAAGATTATGCTATGCAGTTTTTATCGCGTGCCTTTGATGATGCGCTGACCAAGACAGGCAAGCGGGCGGTTATTCTGGGCGCAACGTCTGGTGATACTGGCTCAGCAGCTCTGGAAGCCTTTAAGGGGCGCGAGAGTGTCGATGTTTTCATCTTGTTTCCTGAAGGTCGTGTCTCTCCTGTTCAGCAAAAGCAGATGACATCGGTGCTGGATGCCGGTGCACATGCTGTTGCTGTTAAGGGTACTTTTGATGATTGTCAGGATTTAGTGAAAGCCAGCTTTAACGATGCGCGCTTCCGCGATGCTGTTAATCTATCAGCAGTGAATTCAATTAACTGGGCGCGACTGGTGCCTCAGATTGTTTATTACTTCACGTCTGCGATTGCCCTTGGTGCGCCAGATAAGCCGGTTGCCTTTTCTGTGCCGACCGGTAATTTTGGCAATGTGTTTGCTGGATGGGCTGCTTTGCAAATGGGACTGCCTATTGAAAAGCTTATCGTAGCCTCTAACCGTAATGATATTCTGACGCGCTTTTTTGAAACAGGACAGATGGCACGTGATGATGTTGCGCCGTCACTCAGCCCATCAATGGATATTCAAGCATCCTCTAACTTTGAGCGGCTGCTCTTTGAATTGCTGGAACGTGATGGTGATAAAGTGCGCGCGTTGATGCAGGGATTTAGCGAAACAGGCCGGTTTGATGTTAGCGCAGATGTGCTGTCACGCGCGCGTGAGACATTCTCAGCGTTCCGTCTTGATGATGAAGGAACACGGGCTGAAATTGCCCGAACAGCGCGTGAAACAGGTATGGTTATCGACCCGCATAGTGCTGTTGGGCTGGCAGCTGCCCGCTCGGCTCGTGCTGCACGGATTGTTGCAGATGATGTGCCGATTATCTCGCTTGCCTGCGCGCATCCTGCAAAATTCCCTGATGCAGTGAAAAGCGCCACAGGCACGCATCCAGAACTACCAGATCATATGGCGGACTTAATGGAACGTGAAGAGCGTTTTTCTGTGATTGAGAATAATTTGTCGGACGTTCAAGCGTTTGTAACAGCAGGTATGCGCTCATGACCCGCCGAATGAGTACCTTATCGAACGGCATTCGTATTGCCTCTATTGCGATGCCTGAGGCTCATTCTGTCTCGCTTGGCATCTGGATAAAAGCTGGCGCGCGTGATGAGCGGACCTCAGAAGTTGGGATTGCCCATTTTCTTGAACATATGGCGTTCAAAGGAACAGCTAGCAGAAATGCGGCAGCGATTGCCGCTGAAGTTGAAGATGCTGGCGGCTATGTTAATGCCCATACAAGCCGCGAAGAAACAGCCTATTATATCAAGTTGTTGCCTGAGGATATTGAGCTTGCAGGAGATATATTATGCGATATTCTGACCGCTAGCATTCTTCCCGAAGATGAGATTGAGCGTGAGCGCGGGGTTATCCTGCAAGAACTCGGTCAGGCGATTGATTCTCCGGATGACATCGTTTTTGAAAATTTCAATGCAGCCTGTTATGGCGACCATATTCTTGGCCAGTCCATCCTTGGTACCACAGACAGTGTATCTTCATTTAACCGTGATGAACTTCGAGCTTTTATGGACCGTCATTATGGCACAGCCCAGATGCTTGTTTGTGCAGCTGGTAAATTAGATCACGACCAGCTGGTTCGGATGTGTGAAGACAGACTATCATCGGTTGCCAAAACAACACTTCATGCCCGAAGCGCGCCAGAATGGAAAGGCCAAACGAAGTTCGTAGATCGCGAGTTAGAACAATGCCATGTGGTTTTTGGTCTGCCAGCGCCGTCTGCAACATCAGCCGACCGATTTGCGCTATTGGTATTGTCGAATATTTATGGTGGCGGCATGTCATCACGCCTGTTCCAGCAGGTTCGCGAGGAACGTGGGTTATGCTATTCCATTTTCTCATTTGCCCAGTTGATGTCAGATACCGGTGTTTTTGGTATCTATGCCGGCACGTCTGAAGACTCGCTGAACGAAATGCTGGAAGTATCTGCGCGCGCCTTTGGTGATGTTGCCTCGTCTGTTAGCGAAGTGGAAATGGCGCGTGCCCGCACCCAGCTAAAGGCCTCAGTGATGATGGGACTAGATTCCTCTTCTGCCTTGAATGAGCATCTCGCGCGTCAGATATTGATGTTTGGTGAAGTTCCGCAAACAGATAATATTATCGCCGCTATTGAAGCTGTTACCGCAGATGAGGTGCGTAGATTGGCCGAAAAATTGATTTCTAGTACAACGCCAAGCCTCTCACTGGTTGGCCCTGCTGGACATGCGTTAACAACAGACCAGTTGTCATCTTTTATGATGCGAGGCTAGAAGCGCGCCATCATCAGGCCGTTCCGCTTGTTGATGAGAGCGAGCCTGCGGTAATGCCAAGAAGAGCAAAGCTGCGATCCCAGATAATATTGCTGTCTGTTGTAAAAAGCATGTCGGGATCAGCCGCCAGATGAAACCACATATTCTGCCGCATTTCTTCTTCCAGCTGGCCTGATGACCAGCCAGCATAGCCAAGCATGACTTTAGTCATGACAGGCCCAAACCCACGCGAGATTTCCTTTATCATATCAACATGGATAGACAAGCAAATATCTTTGGTTACCGGAATAGTGTCTGGCATCATATGGTCGTTCGAATGAAGAATATACCCACGCTGTGGCTCAACGGGACCGCCAATATAGACAGGATCATCACTATCAAAATGTGGCATTTCAATGCCTAGTTTTTCGTTTAACTGGCTGAGTGTAATGTCAGAACTTGGATTATTTATCACAAGACCCATTGCCGCTTTATCGTCGTGCTGACACATGAATATCGCTTTATGTTTAAAGCGGGGATCTGTCATCTGCGGCGTTGCGACCAGTAGCTGGCCCGCTAGATTTGATGGCATTATTGTCGGCTCATTACCTGTCATAAACAAACATTAGCCTTGTTTGCTGATAGGTGCAATCGACAGGCGCGCTTATCCAAGAATTGACTGTAGTCGCAATGCCAGATATTTCATGGGGACGCCAGAGGGGATACCTGAAATCTAATGATACATAAATCTAATACCGCCCCATATCACGCGCCAATAAAGGGCGCTGTTGATATCAATAGCCTGATTGTCACTATTGTGATGATGCTGGCTTGCGGGCTGGCATTAGCGCGTTATCAGCCAGTAAAGGCTGATACTATCATAGAAACAGATTTTGTTCGGATCAGCCTTATCTCTGGCAGTGAAGCTGCTGGTCAGAATAGTGCGGTACCTGTTGGTCTTCGGTTTCAGTTGCAACCCGGCTGGAAAGTTTATTGGCGTAGCCCAGGCGAAGCTGGCCTGCCGCCCGAATTCACCCCTGATGCTATGTTATCATCTGGGGGGAATGCTGCGCTACAATTTCCGGTACCAACCAGATTTTCATTGTTTGGCATTGATACTTACGGCTATGGCGGTGATGTCATTCTGCCGATGGAAATAGAGCCACGGTTAGGTAGTGCCCGCGAAATCTTTATCACAGGTCAGCTTGATGCGCTTATATGCTCTGATATCTGTGTGCCTGTGTCTGGCACTCTTTCACTAACTATTCCGGCTGGACAAGCCCGCCCATCTGTCTTTGCCCAGCAGATTGCACGGGCCGCCGCACGGGTTCCATCAGCTATCACCGGCCCTGATATCATCTTAGAAGATATGGCACTTGATTCTAATATGCTTACCCTGCGGTTTTCAGATGGAACACCTGACATTACCGATATTTTTGTTGAAACTGCGCAGAATGGATATAGTTTTGGCACGCCACAAAAAATATCGACAGGCCTTTATCAGAGTCCGGTTGGGGGACGTGACATCCAGCCCCTCATCGGAACAGATCTGCGACTTACAGTTGATGCCGGCAGTCAGTTTGCAGAAATAATAGCGCCTGCTATCATGGGCAATATCGGCTCATCTTCAGGGATTGGTGCGAGCCTGTCATCTGTGTTGTTGCTTCTCGTGATAGCGTTTCTGGGCGGTATGATTTTAAATGTAATGCCGTGTGTTTTGCCGGTGCTGACTATCAAGCTTGCCAGCATTGCTGAGATGGGCGGGCAGGATCGCATCACTATCCGGCGCCGGATGCTTGCAACTGCTGCCGGCATTCTAACGAGTTTTGCTGTTCTGGCAGCAGGGCTTATCTTAGTGCAACTTGCCGGACATAGCATTGGCTGGGGAACCCAATTCCAGAACCCGTATTTTCTGTGTTTCATGTCGGTTGTGATGGTGCTGTTTAGCTTATCTCTGTTTGATAAGATTACCGTGCCGCTGCCTGCTGGCATCAGCCAGATTTCTGCTGGTGGCAGAAGTAATAGTAAGTTAGGCGCTGATTTTTCAAGTGGATTTCTTGTCACTCTTCTTGCAACACCATGTTCAGCGCCACTTGTCGGCACGGCGGTAAGTTTTGCGCTTGCTAGCCCGCCGCCATTGTTATTTACAGTTCTCATGGTTATGGGGGCAGGGCTGGCTGTGCCGTATCTGCTGGGCGCTATCATGCCTGATTTCGGTAAGCTTCTGCCGCGTCCGGGGAAATGGATGCTCCGCGTAAAACAGGGTCTTGGTCTTGGCTTGCTCGGCACTCTTATCTGGCTGCTCTGGCTGGTCCAGTCCCAGCTTGGCATATCCGGTCTCATCGGGCTTTTATTATGTCTTGGCGGGCTTTGTCTTAGTCTCTTTTTCATGCCGACACAGATGCGGGCAGTACAACAGGCAGCTATGCTTATTCTGCTTGCCGGAGCCATTATCTTGCCGCCGCTTCTTGCTGATACAGCGCCGGCCCGCCCCTTAGTGCAAGCAGGCGATGACTGGGCTATCTTCTCCCAGCAAGCGCTAGATGAAGCCCGTGAGCAGAATAAACGGGTCTTTGTTGATGTCACCGCAGATTGGTGTGTTACCTGCAAGCTGAATAAAGTATTTGTGCTGGAAGATAAGGATGTGAGAGCCGCTTTGGGGGCTGATGATGTTGTGCGGTTGCGGGCAGACTGGACGGTGCCTGATGATGATATTTCAGCCTATCTATTTAGTTTTGGTCGGTTTGGCATACCGTTTAATGCTGTTTATGGTCCGGCGGCAAAAGAGCCCCTTATTCTGTCTGAGCTTTTATCAGCTGATGAGGTTATTTCTGCACTGGCAAAGTTCAGCTCACTACCCTAGATTAAGCCGGTATATCGTAAATATTTTTGCAAAGGATTAGCCAAAATGTCTCTTGAAGCTGGATTTACCATTCCGTCTGCTATGTTCTACACTAAGGATGATGACGGTATTAATGCAAATGATACGGTAGAGTATTTTGCCGGCCGCAAAATTGTTGTCTTTGCCCTTCCGGGCGCTTTTACACCGACCTGTTCTGCCCGTCATCTGCCAACCTATATTGAGCATCATGATGCGTTGAAAGCAGCAGGGGTTGATGCGATTGCATGTCTTGCCGTTAATGATGCTCATGTGATGCACGCATGGGCGATGGCTGAGGGCGCTAGTGACAAAATTGATATGCTGGCAGATAGCACAACAGCTGTAAGCGCTGCGCTGGGCATTCTATTTGATATGGGCGGTATCTTGGGCAAGCGCGCAACACGCTGTGCGTTTATTGTTGAGGACGGCGTTGTTGGTCATGTCTTTATGGAAGAGGTTGGCGCGTTTGAGGTATCAGACGCTGGCACTGTTCTGGCCGCATTAACAGCCTAACCCCCTCATCAGGCGTTAAAACTGCCGCGCCTCTGCGCTGGCAAGCTCATCACACCGCTCATTCAAGGGATGTCCTGCATGTCCCTTGATCCATTGCCAGTCTATCTGATGGGACTGGGTTGCAGCATCAAGCCGTTGCCATAATTCTTGATTGGCAACGGGTTGTTTTTTCGCATTTTTCCAGCCATTGCGCTTCCAGCCTGCAATCCAGCTCTGAATGCCATTCAGAACATACCGGCTATCTGATACAACCGTGATGCTTACTGGGCGTTTAAGGGCTTCAAGCCCCATAATCACGGCCATTAATTCCATTTGGTTGTTTGTTGTGTCGGCGAGCCCGCCGCTCAGAACACTTTCATGTTCTCCCCATTGCAGAATCGCTGCCCATCCACCGGGGCCAGGATTGCCAAGGCAGGCGCCATCTGTATGCAATGTAACATTAGATGTCGGCGTATCAGTTGTCATGACCACAGACCATAAGCCTCTGGTCCGGGGGCTGTATCATGGAACCGAAGCTTGGCATAATATTCCATAGGATTAAGCGGTTTGACCATGGCATCTGTAGGCGTATTTATCCAATCATAGAGCCTCGTTAAGAAAAACCGCATCGCAGCGCCTCTACATAATAGGGGGAGTGCCTGTTTTTCAGCATTACTTAACAAGCGCTGTTCCTGATAGGCTGATAATATCGTTGATGATTTTGTGACATTAAAACTACCATCAGCATCAAAGCACCATGAATTTAACAGCACCGCAAGGTCATAGGCTAGAATATCATGGCAGCCAAAATAAAAATCAATGATGCCGGTAAGCTTGTCTTTCACAAAAAGCGCATTGTTGGGAAACAGGTCTGCATGGATAAAGCCGCGGGGCAGGGCGTGTGGCCATGTAGCGAGTATATCTGTTAGCTGAGAGGCTGCATTTTGTCTGATATCTTGCGGCAGGTCAGGGATATCACCTGTGATAGAGGCCAGCAAAGGCGCCCAGCTTTCCGGCCCGAGAGCATTGTGACGCATTATCGTAAAATCATCTGATTTTAAATGAAACTGAGCCAGAGCGCTCCCGACAGCTGCGCATTTTTCCCGGTTAGGAAAGCGGTGCGATGTGCCGTCAAGGAAGCTTACCATAGCAGCTGTCCGGCCTGCGCAGGTTTGCAAAATAGTGCCTGTTTTATCCTGAATTGGAACAGGGCATTGCAGACCCTTTGCTGATAAATGTTCCATCAATCCGATAAAGAAAGGCAGATCAGCCTCATCAACACGCTTTTCATATAAGGTCAGGATGTAATGTGCTGTTGTTGTACGCACCAGGTAATTAGAATTTTCAACACCCTCAGCAATGCCCGCAAAGCTCAGCAACTCGCCAATATCATAGCGCGCAAGAAGCGTTGCAAGTTCATCATCTTCTATATGGGTATAGACTGCCATTTGCCTGCCTAGTTACGCTTTTGTCAGGATCGATGGCAGTTTAAACTGCATATTTTCAGAAATCAGATTTTGATATTCAATGGTAAGCTGATAGCGAGACTCAAGAAGGTCGCGCACCTCATCCACCAGAATTTCAGGAGCAGAAGCTCCGGCTGATAATGCAATGATATCAGCGTTATCCAGCAGCTCTATATTGATTTCTGATGCATCAGCTATCAGGTGGGCCTCTGGCGCGCCAGCTTTTAGTGCCACCTCAACAAGTCTTTTTGAATTGGATGAATTTTCTGCGCCGATAACAAGAACAAGGTCAACATCGCCAGCTAATGCCTTTACAGCATTTTGTCTGTTTGTTGTCGCATAGCAGATATCTTCGCCGCGTGGGCCTGAAATATCCGGGAAGCGGTGCTGCAGAATGGAAATGATCTCGGCTGTCTCATCAGTTGATAAAGTTGTTTGTGACGCAAAGGCAAGATTAACATTTTCCGGCGGCTCAATGGTTGCCGCATCTTCAACTGTTTCAACAAGACTCATCTCGCCGTCTTTTACCTGTCCCATTGTGCCGATAACTTCTGGATGACCAGCATGTCCTATCAAAAGGATATGACGACCATTTTTCACGTGCCTGTCAGCTTCAATATGAACTTTGGTTACCAGAGGGCAGGTTGCATCAATTGCAATCATATTCAATCTGTCTGCATTCTCATGCACAGATTTAGCAACGCCGTGAGCTGAGAAAATAACCGGCGCTCCGGTAGGGACCTCGTCCAATTCTTTGACAAACACTGCGCCCTTGGCAGCAAGGTCATCAACAACTCTTTTGTTATGAACAATTTGATGGCGGACATAGACAGGCGCGCCATATTTTTCCAGCGCAACCTCAACAATGCGGATTGCCCTATCAACACCAGCACAAAATCCCCGTGGTGCGGCAAGTATCAATTTTTTTGCAGGTTTAACAGCCATTGTAACCCATTACTGTTCTATCTTGGCCTGTGAGCACTGCACAAAGCCATGCGGATAAATCTATCTGGTAAACTTTGTAGCAGACTATCAATATTGTTGCTATAAAGCAGTGTGAAGAAATGACAAAAGAGTTTTCCTGCAATGACCTCTCCTAATGCTCTCTCATATTCCCGATTTGCTGCGATTGGTGCCAGCCTTGTTTTGCTGTCTGCCTGTTCTAGCTTTGAGCCCGACCCTGTCAGGTGCAACGAGCGGGTAACAGCCATGGAATTAGGCGCACGCTCTAGCCTTTTAGCGCTGGAAACTGGCGAGCCCATAGAAGTGCGCTTAAACGGTGTTTCAGCGTCATGTATTAATTTTGAGACCGAAACCTATATTGATATCAAGGCTGGTTTGAAAGTTTTACGCCCGCAATCAGATATTGATCGTGTTGCTCAACTTGAAGTGCCATTTGTTGTTGCGGCAGTCGCGGGCGACGATACTGTTATCGAACATGACGCGTTCGGTTTCAAAATGGCCTTATCCAGCGATACACGTACACTTTATCCAGTAGTAGAGTTTGGCATAACAATACCGCTGGATGGCCGCGCTGTGATTTCGTTAACGCCGGAAGGGTTGCAGATTAAGTAAGCCGAGGCGCAGCAACGCTCAGGGTAGCTGAAGACGCCCATGTAACGATAAAAAAACCCCTCTCACACCAGTTGTGAAAGGGGTTTTGTTATTCAGATAATAGAGGCGCGCTATTTTGTAGCGGCGATTTGGCTCACTGACTGTTCAACCAGTTGGAGTGAGGCTTTCTCATCAAGGCTACTTATCATCAAATCACGGGCAGCATTCACAGCCAGAGATGCCGCAGTACCGCGGAGTTCTGTTATCAAAGAAGCTTCAGCTGCTTTGATTTTCGCTGTCGCCTGTGCTTCACGGCGCGCAATTGTATCTTTGGCGCGGCTCTCGGCATCTTCACGAATACGGTCTGCTGCGGTGAGCGCATTTGAGATAATGGTTTTGGCTTCTGCCTCGGCTTCTTTTTTCATGCCTTCGAACTTTTTGAGCTCGCGCGCTGCATCTTCGCGCAACTGTTTGGCTTCATTTAGTTCGGCACTGATTTTGTCTGAGCGTCCATCAAGCATGCCAACTAAAGCCGCGCCTGCTTTTTTCCAGATTAGCATAATGAACAGGGCAAATCCAATTGCAACCCAAGCTGATTCGTCAAAATACATGTTACGAGGCCTCCTGGTTTGCGCGCGTTGCCATGGCATCTTTCACAGACTTGCTCACAGCCGCTTTTGTCGGCTTCAAGCTTGTCAGATGTGAGACAGTCTGAGCCGTAATTTCAGCCGCAACTTCATCAATGCTTGCCATTGCATCATCACGCATCTTCATCAACTTTGTTTCAGCAGTCTTTAGCTTTTGGTTAAGCTTTGTTGCCATTTCAGCTTCAGCTTCATCAGCTGTTGCTTTTGCTTCACTCAGAGCGTCGCGTGCTTTTGCAGCGGCTTCTGTGCGGGCGGCTTCAAGGGACGCTTCATAGCTGAGTCGCATCTCTGTGACTTTAGTGTCAGCGTCACGCGCCTTTTCAAGATCGTTTGTAATTCTTTGTTGTCTGTCTTCAAGCACAGACCGAATACGCGGTGTTACCATTACTGACATCAAGAGATACATAATAGCAAAGGTGACCACCAGCCAGAATAGCTGTGTTGGCCATGTTGTTAAATCGAGCTGCGGCAATCCGCCTGCTTCATCGCCACCACCGGCAGCCCAACCAAGACCTGGTGACATTAGCAACGGTACAACTAATAGCAGGGTTTTATGTCTCATCTCGCGCACCAATTCTGTTTGCTCATCTTTATTACTGCAAAGGATGATTATGCTGCGCGTTGACCCCGACTATTTCGGAGCAAAGATTGCACAAAACAAAAGAAAACAGGACAGTTCTCGCCCGTCTTTTTTATCACCTATCTTGCAGCGCCAAATAAACCAAGAAGATATTTCTCGTTTCAGATGGCAATATCCTGCCTGCAGTTACTGCAGGCAGGATAAATATTTTTGTCTCGCCTTAAAGGGCGAAAAGCATCAGAAGGGCAACAACAAGAGCAAACAGCGCAATAGCTTCTGTCAGCGCAAAGCCCAGAATTCCAATACCAAAAACCGAGTCACGTGCAGACGGGTTGCGCGCGATTGAGGTTACTAATGATGAGAAGATATTCCCAATACCTAGGCCAACGCCCAATAGCGGTAATACAGCAATACCAGCACCAATCATTTTTGCAGCTTCGACGTCCATCTCATAATCCTTCCATGTCAAAAGAGAGTTCAGTTTCGTTTTAAGATGCAAGACTTCTTAGCGAAGAACTGACATCAGGTAAAAAAGGTTTCAAATCAAAAAACTAGTGCAGATGTAGCGCGTCATTCAGATACATACAAGTCAAAATCGTGAACACATATGCTTGAAGAACAGCCACCAAAACCTCTAGTCCGGTTAAGCCAATTATCGCAATAAGCGGCAGGACAGAACCAGCCGCAGCAACCCCGCCTGCGCTTGCTATCATAACAGCAAGACCAGCAAACACCTTCAGCATCGTATGGCCTGCCAACATATTGGCAAACAAACGAACAGACAGGCTAACGGGGCGAACAAAGTAGGAAATTACCTCGATGACGACGAGGAAAGGAATAAGAGCCTTTGGTGCGCCAGATGGCACAAAAAAGCTAAAGAAGTGAAAGCCGTGTTTCACAAGAGCTATCAACGTCACACCAACAAAAATGGCCAATGCCAGTGCAAAAGTCACCACAATCTGGCTTGTTGTTGTATAGCTATAAGGAATAAGGCCGAGCAGGTTTGAGAACAGAACAAACATGAACAAGGTGAAAATTACTGGGAAATAAGGCCGGCCTTCATTTCCAACATTGCTGCGGACCATATCTGCAACAAACTCATACAGCATTTCGGCAAGTCCCTGCATGCGGCCCGGAATAAGGGCAGCTGGGCGAATGGCCAGCGCAAGAAATGCGATGCTTGCCAGTACGGTCAGAACCATAAACAGGCTTGAATTTGTGAAAGAAACGTCATAGCCAAAAAGATTCAGGGCAAAAAGAACCTTGATAGTAAACTGTTCAACCGGTGAATGCACCTTCGTCCTCCTACGCGTTCTTACTCTGAGCTGTCTTTATTAGCTCTTGTCTCATAATCATCAGAATATCCGGCTGCCATTCCGCGGCCCGATACTGCGCGCCAGACATTTACCATGCCTGCCACTGCTCCCAGAAAGAACATCACCACAAGCATAAGCGGCGATGTATCCAACCAGCGATCCAAAACCCATCCGCTTCCAGCGCCGACGATAAGTCCTGCAACAAGTTCGGATGAAACCCTGCCTGCTAACGCCATACCGCCTTGAGGGATAGTGGCTTGCGGCGGAGTATCATCGGCGATGCGGTGTTTTTGTTCCAGATGAGAAATACGTTCAGATAAAGAAGAGCTAACAGTTGTGTTAGCCGCCGGTGTGGCGTTTTTATCTGGGGATTTTTCGTCTGCCACCTTTGCTCCGCTTCTGACATCCTTCTTGTCTAAAAGCTCCTGCGAGAAGAGGAAAAAAACCATCTCTCGAAAAAGCCTAAAAATCGAGGTCACACTAGTGCCGACAGGCCGACTTTGTCAAGTGATACTGCGTGCTACTGACCTGCGGCAATGCCGCGCATCAAAATAAGGTGATGGACCGCCCTGATGAGCTGGAATTATGGCCTGATTAGGCCTGACCCATAACAGGGTCACGCATTTCTTCGGCGGTTTGCAGATCAACAGAAACAAGGCGGCTGATTCCCTTTTGTTCCATGGTTACGCCAAAAAGCCTATCCATGCGTGCCATCGTCATTCGGTGATGCGTGACAACAAGGAAACGTGTTTGGGTCCGCTGGGCAATATCGCGCAGTAAATCGCAGAAACGCGCAACATTACTGTCATCCAGCGGTGCATCAACCTCATCTAGAATACAGATAGGGGCTGGGTTGGTTAAGAAAACAGCAAAGATGATTGCCAACGCTGTCAGGGCTTGCTCGCCTCCGGATAGCAGAGAGAGGGACTGCATTTTTTTGCCAGGAGGGCTTGCCAGAATTTCAATACCAGCAAGTAAGGGGTCATCAGACTCTGTCAGCCGTAATTCTGCGTGACCGCCGCCAAATAATGTTTTGAAGAGTTCAGTGAAATATTTATTCACATCATTGAAGCTTGCAAGTAATCGTGTACGACCTTCCTTATTGAGAGTCGCGATAGCACTGCGCAGCTTGGCAACGGCCTCAATAAGGTCATCTTTTTCGGTCTGCATTTCTGTAACGCGGCTATCAATCTCTGCCATTTCAATTTCAGCACGCAGATTAACAGGTCCAATCTGGTCCCGCTCATTATGCAGGCGCGTCACCCGTGCCTCTAGCGTATCAATTGGCTCTTCAGACGCGCCTTCTTTAAGGCCAGCTATCTCATCAAGCTGGGCAGGCGCGCAGTTAAGTTTCTCAGCAATCCGGTCTCTGATGACTTCAAGGTCAGCCTCGCATTTCTCGCGTGCGCCCTCTGCACGAATGCCAGTTTCCCTGGCAGTGCTAAGCAGGCGTTCGGACTCGCGCTGGCTTGTGGTAAGTGTTTGCGTTTTTTCCTCAGCACTTCGCAAAGCATCTGCTTTTTCCTGCCGTGATATTTCTGCTGCCTCTTGCAGTGTTGTCACTTTATCCTGCTCACCCTTAATCAGAGCAGGGCGCTGGCTTAAGGTATCCATTTCCTGCTGAGCAGCAGTGCGGCGCGCGGTCATCTCAGAGCGTCGTTGAGCGGTTTGCGATAGGCGGGTCTGCCAGTCTTGCTGTTGGCGCGCTATATCTATCTTGCGGGCTGTTGCGGTATGAATGGCTTGTGCGAGCTCGGCTTCGCTGGAGGCAGCACTATCAAGTGCGCCCCTGCAGGCGCGCGCAGTATTTTCACAATCTTCAAGCTGTTGGTCTAATGCTGATATATCATCATCAGTTTGCACCTCACCCATCAGCGCGGTGCGATCCTGCAAGGCATCGCTGCGGATTTGCTGCAAATCGACTTCGCGGGTGCGGGCATTTTGCAGGGCTGCAACAGCCTGTTCAGCGCGGCGTCTGGCATCTGTCTCTTCATTTTGCAGACGCTTAACAGCCTCAAGAAGGCTGGCGCGCTCGCCCCGTGTCTCACGGCAGAGATCTTCACTGCTTTGCAAGGCATTTTCTGTTGTGGTACGAGTTGCTGTTGTTGTGCCAAGTTCTTCGGTAAGCTCTTGGACGCGCTGACGTTGGCGAATGCGTTCTGCATCAGACGCTGCCTGAGCTGTTTTTACCAGACCATCCCAGCGCCATAATGTGCCATCGCGGCTAACAAGAGCCTGCCCGGGGGCAAGCTGATTTTGTAGGCTGGCCCCGTCATGATCATCAACAACTGCAACCCCGCTAATGGCACGAAGCAATGTCTCATTGCCGCTCACAAATTGAGATAGGGGTGTGCCGACCTTAGGAGCTGTCATTTGTGATGCGGTAAATCCATCACGCCAGAACCCTTTATCGGAGGGTGTGTATGACAAGGAAAGCTCGCCTGCAAAACAGAGCGATAGCGCAAGTTCCATCCTGTCCGAAACCGCTACTAAGTCAGACATGGGCGTGCCTATCTGGCTGTCTGATTCAGACAAAAGATAACTCAACGCATCTAGCTCTGCTGTGAGGCGGGTGACAATCGCATCAGCATCTCTGAAGCGGGTAAGGTCTTCCTCACGGGCAATATCTGCTGCATTAAGGGCGGCCTCACAAGCATCAAAGGCTGTGTTGGCATCGCGGGCAGCACGTTCAGCATCATCCCGGCGTTCACTGGCTTCATAGCCTTCGGTCTCTCGCTGGCTGATATTCAGGCCGGCGAGGTCTGTCTCAGTTCGGGCAATCCGCTCTGCTAGCTGGGTGTCTTGTGCGCGTCTGCTCTCGCGGGCGGCCTGAACAGCAAGCCGTTTTGCTCGCAAAGTAGCGGCCGCAGTATCTGCTGCCGCACTTTTACTGCGCGCGGCCTCTAACGCCTGACGGGCATCATCAAGTCGCGGGCCGTTAAGACTAACAGCCTCTTCCTGCGCTTTTAGCTCATCTGCAAGCCCGTCTAGGGCTGTGCTGGCATCGCCATGCAGGGTGTCTTCGCGCACCGCATCGGCATCGATTTGAGCAAGCTGTGATGTCAGCCGTTGCTGGGTTGATGCTATCTGTGCCAGTTCGCGTTCATAATCGCGCAAGGTAAGGGTAAATTTCTGGACTTCTGCTGCCTGTGCCGCTTCGGCGTCTCTTAAGGCGGGAAGGGTAGCGGCGGCTGTTGCAAGCTGGATGGCAATCGCAGCGTTGTTGCGGGTGGCGGTCTCTATTTCCTGTCGGCAGACAGAATCTCGTTTTTTGGCTTCATCAGATGCCGCGCGCGCAATATACCAGCGGGCCCGCAATAATTGAGCCTCTGCTGTGCGAATTCTATCTGCAACCGAGCGGTAGCGTGCGGCTTGGCGTGCTTGCTTTGCCAGTTGGGCACGCTGTTCTGATAATTGCTGGATAATATCATCAAGGCGTTCAAGGTTAGTTTCTGTGCCGCGAAGCTTTAGTTCGGCATCGCGTTTGCGCTGGTGCAATCCTTTGATATTGGCAGCCTCTTCAATCAGACTGCGTCTGTCTTCGGGTTTTGCTCCGACAATTGCGCCGATTCGCCCTTGTGAGACAATGCCAGCTGAGCGGGCGCCAGACGCTGTGTCAGCAAACAGAAGCTGAACATCTTTGGCACGGGCAGGCCGCCCATTAATCAGATAGCTGGACCCTTTGCCGCGTTGAACTTTACGAATAATTTCAAGTTCGTCGGCATTGTTGAAGTCTGCCGGCGCTGTTCTGTTGCTGTTATCAAGTTTTAGCAATATTTCTGCAAGATTACGCGCTGGCCTATTTTCGGTGCCGGCAAAAATAATATCATCCATTTCCGTGCCACGCATCTGGCGGGCAGAACTTTCCCCCATGATCCAGCGCATCGCTTCGACAATATTAGATTTCCCACACCCATTCGGTCCGACAATACCCGTCAGACCGGGATCGATGTCTATTTCCACCTTTTCGGCGAAGGATTTAAATCCTGCCATTGTCAGGTTGCGGAAAATCATTACAGCGGGTCCTTAAACATTAACCGTGCCCGTGCCTTACAGCATTCGAACAGCCTTTGCCTAGCATGGTAGATTATAATCCTGCCTTATTCACTTCAGCCAGAAACGAATCATAATCAAGAGCGCCGCTGAAACTTGTATCATCATTCACAACAAAGCTTGGCGTAGAACTTATTTTGAAATCACTGACAGCTTGCTGACGAATATCAACCAAAGCCTCTAGAAATGGTCTGTCGCTCATAATCATATCGAAATCAGAGGCTGAAATACCGGCAAGACGTGCATAGTTTTTGAGGCTGGCGATAGGATCGTCCGCGCCAATCCAGTTTTTTTGCTGACCAAGAAGCGTGCTGACCATTCTGAAATAGCTTTTTTCTGGCAAGGCGCGACATAAGGCATGCGCCCGCAAGGCAAGACCATCAAGCGGGAACGGCCGAAGCTCAAAACGAATACGGCCTGTATCGACCAGCTCAGCAATAACACGGGGGTAGGTCTTTTCATGAAATTTAGCGCAATGACCACAGGTCATAGAAAAATATTCTGCGATGGTAATGCCGGCATCATCTGAACCAATGACCCGCGGCGCGCGCGCCTGTTCAGGTGACAGAATAATGCTGGCGGCCTGTGCGCCAAATGGCACCGCATAGCTTGCCGCCAGTGAGGCAGCGCCTGCCAGAACAGTGCGGCGTGGAAGAGATTTAATACCAGTAAAGTGAGTGGGCTTAACAGACATCACATATTCCTCAGATTTAAGGCAGACAAGCCAGAAGACCCATCTATCACATTGTGCTATTCAATAGCATTAGAAATTTCATTATCGCAAAGCAGACAGGTACTTTTCAAGAGACTTTTTTAGGGCTTATTTTCGCAGCGCCTTTCCCAGCTTAATAAGCGAGGCGCGAACAGCAGGACTTTGTATCTTGGTCGTCATATTATCTAGTCTGTCAGGCGCAAATACAGCCTCCTGATCTGCGTGTGATAATTCATCAGACAGCGCAGGCCCGCCTACACCGCGCCCCTTTGTAAGCCGCGTTTCTGCCAAGTCCTGACGAACTTTGATTCGGGCAACAGCCTGATAGCCATAACGGGCATTGATAGCTTCGCATAAGAGGGCTGACTGGGAAATAGCTTCTGGGCCGCGGCCACTTCGAATTGAGAGCGTTAAGGTTGCCTTTGCTGTTGTTCCGCGCGGGAAGGTGAGGTCAACAGGCAGCGACCAGTCAGCTGCTGGTCCGGCTATCTGAGGCCAGTGCAGGATAATTTTCGAGAGTGAAAAGCCGCGCTTCCGAAGAGCCGGGCTTATCAATTTGTCAGATAATGACGATAATTTGCGCAAAGAACGACCGCGTTTTAACGGCGTTTTAACTCTGGTCATGTGCGGTATCTCCACATTTTCCCATGATAGCTCGGCTTAATTCACTTTACCCGCCTTACATTTCCTATAAATAAAGGAAACATCACAAACAGTCTATGCCGCTAGCTAAGGAAGCCTTATGGCACTATCATCGCAGCACAAAAAGAGCCTGGCAAAGACAGCAGAGAGCAGAATTCTGCCTCTGGCTGCGTCGGCGCCCTTGCTATCAGATAATTTGTTTCGATGGTATGCCGATAAAGGGCGGCATCTTGCGTGGCGCGCCCGCTGGCCGGAACTCACGCCAGCCTATCATGTGTTTCTGTCTGAATTAATGCTACAGCAGACAGTTGTTGCAACTGTGGTGCCGTATTTTCTCCGATTTTGTAAACGCTGGCCTGACATTCATGCTCTGGCACGCGCACCGCTGGATGATGTGCTCATCGAATGGGCAGGGCTTGGCTATTATGCGCGCGCCCGCAATCTGCATAAAGCAGCACAGCTTATTTCCAGCGAATATGATGGCATCTTTCCAGATGATTATGAGACATTACAGACACTGCCGGGGATAGGGCCTTATACTGCCGGCGCTATTGCTGCGATTGCGTTTGATAAACCTGCTATCGTTATTGATGGTAATATTGAGCGGGTGCTGATGCGTCTGATGGGCTTGAAGGTGCAAGTAGCAGAGGTAAAGTCGGTTTTGCGAACTGCCTATGCGCAGATTATTCCTACAACAAATCGGTCTGATTTTCCGCAAGCCTTGATGGATATTGGGGCCTCTATCTGCCTGCCTAAAAACCCGCGATGTGCTGATTGTCCGCTGAAAGCACAGTGCCGGGCTGATAAGGACGGGATGGCAGCTGATATTCCGGTAAAGCCTGTAAAGATAGCAAAGCCGGTTAGAACTGGGGCTGTTTATATTCTAACAGCACCGGATGGCCTTGTGATGATGTATCGCCGCCCCCAGCGCGGGCTTTTGGGGGGGATGTTGTCTTTTCCGTCTGCAGGCTGGGATAAATCAGCTTTAGCAGCGCCCCAGATAGAGGGTCTTGAGGATATTGTCTGGCAGAAAAGCCAGAGGGTTATCCGCCATGTTTTTACTCATTTTACAGCAGAAATGAGCGTCTATTCTGCTGCAGCGCAGCCTTCATTTATGCCGCCTGAACCTTATGACTGGCACCGGCCTATTGCTGATGACTGGCCACGATTAATGGCGAAATGCTTTCTTGATATCAGCTCTTAAGGCTTAGTGATTAAAGTGACGTTGTCCTGTAAAGCCCATCACGATACCTGCCTCATCTGCCGCAGCAATAACTTCCTCATCCCGCATCGAGCCACCTGGCTGAATAACCGCCCGCGCGCCGGCATCAATGGCAGTCAGCAAGCCATCAGCAAACGGAAAGAACGCATCAGAGGCAACAACTGAGCCAATTGTGCGCGGGGCATCCCAGCCATGATGAGCTGCCATATCAGCTGCTTTTTGCGCTGCAATCCGGCAGGAATCCACCCGGCTCATCTGGCCAGCGCCAATGCCAGCTGAAATGCCGTCTTTTACATAGACGATGGCATTTGATTTTACATGTTTGGCAATTTTCCATGCCATCATCATATCATCAACTTGGGCAGCACTTGGCTGTGCTTTGGTCACAATTTTCATCTCATCAGCGGTAAAGCCTTTGGTGTCGGCATCCTGCACAAGATAACCGCCCAGAATGGATTTTACAGCTACAGCCGGTGTTTCCGGGTTCGGCATACTGCCTGTTAAGAGCAGTCGTAGATTCTGTTTTTTTGCTAAAATTTCTATAGCTTCATCCGTAGCTTCAGGTGCAATCACGACTTCAGTAAAGAGCGCGGCAATTTCACGTGCGACATCAGCATCAAGTATCCGGTTGCAGGCAATAATACCGCCAAAGGCACTGACGGGGTCTGCTGCCAGCGCATCATGCCATGCCCCAACAAGCGAGCTATTGCTGGCAACACCGCAGGGGTTTGCATGTTTAATAATTGCAATTGTCGGCGCATCAAATTCTGCAACGAGTTTCAGTGCAGCATCTGTATCATTGATATTATTATAGGAAAGAGGCTTTCCTTGGCGTTGAGTTGCGCTCACAACCGACGGGCCATTCTGTCCGCTTTGGTAGATAGCAGCTGATTGATGCGGGTTTTCGCCATACCGTAAGACAGCATTTCTGCTCCCTGTCAGCATAAGGTTTGGCGCAAACATAGTTGTGCCAGCATCGGTTGTCTGAGCTGTCAGCCAGTCGGTTATCATTTTATCATAGGCAGATGTTCGCGCAAAAGCCTTAGCCGCATATCGGCGCCGCATTTCAGCGCTGACAGTTCCGCCAGCATCCAATGCATCTGCAATTTCATCATAATCAGACGGGTCTGTAACAACTGTCACAAAAGGATGGTTCTTGGCAGCCGCGCGTATCATTGCCGGACCACCAATATCAATATTTTCAACGGCTGTTTCGAAATCAGCCCCGCGCGCAATTGTGTCAGCAAACGGATAGAGATTAACCACAAGCATATCAATTTCACCAATGCCATGCTCTTCAAGCGCGGCAAGATGCTCTGGCTTGTCACGCCGAGCTAGCACACCGCCATGAATGGCAGGATGTAATGTTTTTACCCGCCCATCCATAATCTCAGGAAAGCCTGTTACCTCGGAGACGTCGGTTACATCGCACCCAGCATCACGCAAAAGACGGGCCGTTCCGCCTGTCGAGAGGAGCCTGATGCCTGCCATGCTGAGACGCTTGGCAAAAGGTTCAATTCCGGTTTTGTCGGAAACAGAAATCAGAGCTGTTTTAATCTGGCGCGGGCCGACATCAAACATTGATAAAGAACTCCTTAGTGAATAGGTTTATTTATCCCCCGATCAGGCAGCGTGGGGTCAGGTAGTGTGGTGTAGACCATCATGCTATAGCGCTGACAGGGATAAGGTATGGCAGGTTATGGACCAAAACAGGCTTAGATAACAAGCTGTGAATTTGCCGCAGTTAGATTGCCTCAGTTAGATTTTCAGGCTTCGCTGGAATGCCCAGTTAACAACAAGACTTCCCACCGTCTGGATTTGGTCAGCAGTGCTTCGCAAAACGATTTGCTGGCAGCTCATGCGCCGGCCCTCATTAATATAAAGTGAGGTATCAAGGCTTACCCGCCCACCTTTGGATTTAAACACCCATCCAGCGTTCTGACCACGAATTTTCAGCAATATATGACCGCCCCTTATCATGGCAGCACTAACCCCGGGGTGGAGATGAAATCTGATGATTGCTTCTGATGGAATTTCACCCGGAGCGTTTGTATAGGTAAGCTTGTCCTGTCCCCGCAGATTACCGCCGCCCATCGCAAGGAATAGCTGCCGGCTATGCAACAGCCCGTGCGAGCGCTCATATCCCCCATGAGTAAGACTTATCAGGCTGCCACCTGTTGCTGGGCCAACATCGCAGTCTATCACGCGTGCAAAACGATTTTTTGACGCCGCCTCATTATCAAGCCCGTCAAGTGTTAATGCAGAATGGGCTGCGGTCTGGCGCAGGACAGCATTCAGGCGCATATCAGAGCTCGTCTGTCCGGAATTAACAATCAGCATATGACTGCCAACTGAAAATTCAAAAGCAGAGGTGCTTGCACAGATGTTGGTCTCGGCATTATGGCTGCTGCCAGTATCACAGATAAGAGTATTGCGGCCTGACGAAAGCCGGCTAAAGCCTGTTTCCGGTGCGTGCTGGATGGAGCGGGTCCGCCCACTTACCCGGCTCAGAACTTGATTAATATCATCAACTGAACTGCTGCCTGCCAGATTAAACTGGGCAAACTGACCATTGCCGTGACGCCAGATTTTAGCAATGGCGGCCATCTGGGGAATGATTTCATCAAACACAGGAAAGTCTATCTGCCCGACATGTGCCAATGCCATCCGGCATTCAAGGATAATTCGCATTACCTCAAGATGCTGTTCAGGCTGCCGGCTTTTATGTCCGCCATCCTGATAAAGTTGGAACTTTATTTTCGGTACAATCAGATTGCATAAAGCTTCGACATCGCGCGCGCTTTTATATAAAACAGCTTGTGCAATGATAAGCCCGCGCAACGCAGAAAGCTGGGCAATGCCTGTTGGCATCCGCTGCCAGTCAAGCGCAAGACAGCGTGCCTGAAGAGCCAGTGAGGCGGCAAATGCTGTCTGAAAACTCTCATCAGCAGAATCACCAAACCAACCATAGCAAAAGAGTAAGGCCGATAGCCGCTTGCCAATAATGTCGGGCCGCCAGCTTACCGCCGACCAAGACCGGTTCTGGGCCATCCAGTGGGTAAGGTGCGTGCGCACAAGTCCGCGACCAGTGCCGCCGCCCGCCTCGCGCACATCACGAACCCACTCAAAGGTATGATAGTCAGGGTTGTTAGTATTATCAGTGCTGGGGTGCTGGGAGACCTGTTTGCTATTTTTCTCAGCGCCACGCCATGGGTCTGATAATGTAACTAAGGGGAGAACAGGATTTTCGCCACGTAACTGCCATGTGAAAAGCCGCGATTTGCGGAACAGCTTTTCTAACTTGGTTAGCTCCCAGCGGAAGGAGATGGGATCATGCTCTAACAAGGCGTGTGGCAACATTAAATTCCACTCTGATGAAATTCCACTCTGATGAAGAATTCGGCAATACCAGAACTGCGGCTATTATGACCTAACAGGCTGTAAACGCGCAACGAAAAATCCATCACAACCGGTGCCGATCGTAACAGACTGAGAGCTGATATGATCAAGGCAAGATGGCAGGATACGCGCCCAGCCCTTTGGATGGCATGCCGCAGCAAAAATCCCAAGTTCATTTTCTGTGAAGGGCAGAAGCCGCGCTTGGCCTGTTGCAAGAATAGTCTCTATAACCTCCTCGCCTTCTTCGGGCTGAAGCGAGCAGGTAACATAAAGCAGCGCGCCATCATCCACCACCCAGTTAAGGGAGCGTTCAAGCAGGGCGATTTGTGTTTGCTGAAGCCGCACTAAATCGGGTGCTTTTTTATGAAGAAAGATATCGGGATGACGCCGGAAGGTTCCGGTTGCAGAACAGGGCGCATCAAGAATGATGAAATCAGATTGATGCGGTGGTGTGTAATCTAGAATATCAGCCTCGACAACCTCAGCAGAGAGTGAAAGACGACTGAGGTTATCATTCAGAAGAGCCAGCCGGTCTGGGTCTTTTTCAACGGCACAGACACGCGCGCCTGCAGCTGCAAGCTGGGCTGTTTTACCGCCCGGAGCTGCACATAAATCAAGCACGGTTTTATTGTTCAAGCTACCACCTTGCGAGGCGATGAGCATCTCGGCGGGCAGGGCAGCTGCCGCATCTTGTATCCACCACGCGCCTTCATCATATCCCGGGATTGCGCGAATATCACCAAGCGGGGGGCAGCGCACAATTTGTGAGGTAAGAACCTGTCCGCCGAGCGTTTCGGCCCAGAATGCGGCATCCTTCTTTACCGCAATATCAAGCGGCGGCACGGCCATTGCCTGTTCGGCAAGCTTGTTAAGTTCATTTGCCCCCCACGCATCGCGCCAGCGAGAGGCAAGGCCGCGGGGAAGATTTTCGATAATATTTGTGGCGGCAAGACGCTCATTTAATTCGCGTTGCAAACGCCTGAGAACAGCGTTCACCATGCCTGATCTTCGCGGTGCGAGCACATGTTTTGCAAGCTCAACAGTGGTATCAATAGAGGCATGCGCTTCGGTGCCGATAAAAACCAGTTGAGCGATGCCAATCATTAGAATAATCCGCGTTGGCGTATCTGTTTCTGGGGTTACCAGAGGGGCAAGAAGAGAGGCTATCTGGCCATTTCTGCGCAGGCATGTTGCAATGAGCAGGCGGGCAAAACTACGATCGCGTTGCTCAAGCTCGGTAAGGGGATGATGTGCGGCAACAGCGTCAGCCAGAATTTTGTGATGGGTAATGATATCGGTTAGAATATGGAACGCAGCTGACCGGCTGGAGAGCACATTCTTCATCTTTGGCCCGGACGGGGTGCGCGGCCCAGACGGGGTGCGCGGCTCAGACGGGGTGCGATGCGGCGCTGGCCTGCCACCTGAATGAAGGCCGCTCCGCTTCTTATGTTTTAGCGGTGGGCGCTTCTTCAAGCTTAATTTAGGGCGTTCTGGTGAGGAGGGTGTATCGTTCATAGGCGCGAATAAACCAGACGCGCTGGCTCTTGTCTATCACCTTAGCATGATTTGTTAACGATTAAGATCAGCATTGCGCCAGATTAGCTTGTCTTAGCCGCTGGACTGCCTATATGAAAAGATGTGTTATATATATAGTGAAGGCGGCGCGTTTCGTGCCCGTCCGATCAGATTGCAGGAGACATGACATGACATCACAGAACGACAAAAAGTCATCTAAGACGCTGCCATCTCCGCCTGCGTCAGCTGAAAATGACACATCACAAAATACTATGCCGCCCGAAAGAAATGGTCCCAAGGGGCCAGAGCCAACCCGTTACGGTGATTGGGAAAATGGCGGCAGATGCACCGATTTTTAATACGGCATCTAGCCGGGGCCCCCGCAAGGTCTGATTTAAACATTTTAAAAGAGTGCCGTTTATGACCCCCCGCCTCACAACAGAATTGCTTGTAAAAGCAAGTATCCGTGCTGCTGAACAGCGCGGTATATTTGCCAGCATCCTGCGCCATGGCGATGATAAGGCAGGCGCGCTTTTTGTGGAGCTGGATGTTGCGCCAGGGCAGGCAGCGCTTCTGGTGCGGCGGAGCAGTTTTGAGGGCGGTTTTGAGTGGGACAGGCTTACCGGCGAGGGATTTGTGTCTCCACAGGATGTCACAGAGCGTTTGGCGCGTGAAATTGATCGTGACCCTGATTGCTGGGTCATTTCTGTTCAGGATAATCAGGGGCGTAATATTTTTACCCTTGATGAGCTATAAAAGAATTCACTGGGTTTTGAAATAATGGCCGGGTTTGAAATGATGGAGGGGCTTTCATTTGCCACCTCCGGCGATTTCGCCTATATAAATGGCAGAATTTTTAAGGCCTCTTCTTGCCTCTCATATGTAAACTGAATGGATAGGAAATGTCAGACGCCATTATCATTCATACGCTCTCGCACCTAAATACAGCGCAGATTCGCACATTACAGGCCCGCACCGAGGATGACCTAACCCAGTTTACTGATAAGGTTGTGCCTATCATTGAGGATGTAAAACTGCGCGGTGATGATGCGTTGCGTGACTATGCAACAAAGTTCGATGGGGCAGATATGGATGGCAAGGCTATCCTTGCAACCTCGCAGGAAATCAAACAAGCCTATGACAAGCTAGACGGCAAGCTGATAGAGGCGCTTGAATATGCTGCTGATAATATTCGCAGGTTTCATGAACGCCAGAAGCCAGAAGCCGAATGGCAGATGGAAATTCGCCCGGGCATTTTTGTCGGAGAGCGTTCCTACCCGATAGATAAAGTTGCGCTCTATTCACCGCGCGGTAAGGGCTCGTTCCCGTCAGTAACATTAATGACCGCAATACCAGCGATTGTTGCTGGTGTGCCAGAACCGATTATCCTGACGCCGCCCGGACATGATGGTATGATTGACCCTGCAACATTAGTAGCTGCTGACTTAGCAGGTGTATCGCGCATTGCCAAAGCAGGCGGCGCGCAAGCAGTTGCAGCAGCAGCCTTTGGGACCGCCTCTATTCCAAAATGCCGGAAAATAGAAGGCCCGGGCAGCCCGTGGTTTGTTGCCGCAAAACGCGTGCTTGCTGATAAGATAGGGTCGCGCCTTCCTGCTGGACCAAGCGAAGTCATTCTTTTTGCAGATGGCTCGCTAGATGCCCGCCTTGCGGCGCTCGATATTCTGATTGAATCAGAACATGGCACTGACAGCTCTGCTTTTATTGTGACGACCTCTGCTGAATTAGCCCAGCAAGTGACCGCTATTCTGCCGGAATATATGGCGCTGATGTCTGATGAGAGGGCGGCTTACGCCCGCACTGTCCTGACAGGCACGAATGGCGGGATTGTACTGGCAGATACAACTGAAGATGCCTACCGGTTTATTAATGAATATGCCCCAGAGCACTGCCAGATTTTATCGGCTGCACCTGATGCCCATGTCGCAGCTCTGACAACAGCATCTGAAATTCTGGTAGGCCCTTATAGTGCAGGCTCACTTGCCAATTATATGATGGGGCCGAATTGCGTGTTGCCAACATCTGGTGCGGCGCATGCCCATTCACCGCTTGGCGTTCATGATTTTATGCGGACAGCATCGCTTGGCAGGGTTGAAGCAGCCGGATTTGATGAAATGGCGCCGCTCACCGAAGTATTTGCTCGTTATGAAGGGTTTGATGCCCATGCAAATGCTGTTTCTGATATTAGGCGCGCGATCCTAGCTGAGAGCGAGGACGCTTAGGTGAGCCCGCTCTTTAAGCCATCTGGTAGCAGCGGGACGAGCCAAAAGCTCTCGCATGCTCGCCGTCTTTCGGTGGCGCCGATGATGGATTGGACGACGCGCCATTGCCGCTATTTTCATCGGCTTTTGGCACCAGACGCCTTGCTGTTTACAGAAATGGTTACCGCTGAGGCTATTCTGCATGCAGGACCAAAGCGTTTCTGCCAGTTTGATGCATCAGAACATCCGCTTGCCTTGCAGCTTGGCGGCGCAGATGCAGAACGGCTAGCGGCTGCGGTTGCTGCAGTTGGGCCATTTGGATTTGATGAAATTAATCTAAATGTAGGATGCCCCTCTGATCGGGTTCAATCAGGCCGGTTTGGCGCGTGTCTTATGGCAGAGCCAGACCTTGTTGCAGGGCTTGTCCGGGCGATGCAGGCTGAAACGGACCTGCCGGTTACTGTTAAATGTCGTATTGGTATTGATGATATGGATGCCGAAGAAGGGCTTGATAGATTTATAGATATTGTGGGCGGTGCGGGCGCGACTGTGATTTATCTGCATGCCCGCAAAGCATGGCTAAACGGCCTAAGTCCGAAAGAAAATAGGGACATACCGCCACTTGATTATGACCGTGCGGCGCGGCTGGCTCTGCGGTGCCCAGAGCTTGATATTATTCTCAATGGCGGGCTAACAGATAGTGACCAGATTGCAGATGCGATACTGCCTCTGAATGAGACCTATGGCAGCGCAGTTTTTGCGGGTGTGATGGTTGGCAGGTCAGCCTATCAGACACCTGATAGGCTAGCAGACATGGCAGCAGATTATTTTGGCCACCCATCTGCTGATAGATATGATGTTTTGCAGGCAATGACGCTATATGCTGCAGCGCAGATGCAAGACGGTATTCCCCTGCATGCGATAACACGTCATATGTTGGGGTTATTCCATGGTAAAAAAGGCGCTCGTCTCTGGCGGCAGCGTCTTGGCGAAGAGGCCCGCAAAGAGGGCATATCTGCCGATTTAATCTTAACAGCGGCATCATCATGCCTCTCACTATTATCCACTGAAAGGGTTGCTTAAATGAGCGTGCAGGAAACAGAGACGAAACCAAAACACCGAGGTTATCTGGAGTTTGGCCCGCTTTTACTCTTCTTTGCGACAAACTATTTTACCAAAGACATTATGCTGGCGACCGCTGTTCTGGTTGGCTCAACGCTCGTAGCGCTTGGTCTGTCATGGACATTGGATAGACGGATTCCAAAACTGGCGCTGTTTGGCTGTATTGCTGTTACGCTGTTTGGTGGTCTGGCGCTGCATTTTGACGATGAGTGGTATATCCAGATTAAGCCAACAGTGATTAGTGGCGGGCTGGCACTATTTCTTGCTGGTGGTCAGCTTTTGAATAAGGCACCTCTGAAAGCTCTGCTAGGGCAACAAATGGCACTAGATGATAAGGGCTGGCAAAAGGTAACATGGGTGTGGACGGCGATGTTTGCTGTTTCTGCTGGTGCGAATGAAATTGCATGGCGGATACTCTCAACAGATGACTGGGTGACCTTTAAAACCTTTGGTCTGACAGGTATATCTGTTGTTTTTGCGCTGATGACGATGCCGATTATCGCAAAGCATACAAGCGATGAAAAATACCGTTAGAACGCCTCGTTATCGCGTTTTGTCGCGCTCGTGATAGATTTAGTCGTGCCGCGTAGTCACAGTATCTGGTGAATCATTCAAGTGAAGGTAGTAAGTTTAATACGCGTAACGTTTTTTTGAAGGTGTGATGCCGCCTGCAGGAGGAATAATCAATGTCAGATGAAGAAGATATTATTCTCGCCGATTTGGATGATGACGAACTTGTGCAACAGATGCATGACGACCTTTATGACGGCATGCAAGAAGAGATTGTTGAATCTGTTAATATCCTTCTATCGCGCAAATGGACCCCTTACGACGTTCTGACCAAAGCACTTGTCGAAGGCATGACGATTGTTGGTGTTGATTTCCGTGATGGTATCCTGTTTGTGCCTGAAGTGTTGATGGCAGCTAATGCAATGAAGTCAGGCATGGTTGTTCTCCGCCCATTATTAGCTGAAACAGGTGCGCCGCGGGTTGGCAAAATTGTTATTGGGACGGTGAAAGGCGATATTCATGATATCGGCAAAAACCTTGTTTCTATGATGCTGGAAGGTGCTGGGTTCGAAGTTATCGATCTTGGCATTAATAATCCGGTTGAAAATTACCTCGAAGCGATTGAAGAGCATAAGCCAGATATTCTGGGCATGTCAGCGCTTCTCACAACAACAATGCCCTATATGAAGGTTGTTGTTGATGCGATGGTCGAAAAAGGCATTCGTGATGATTACATCGTTCTTGTGGGTGGCGCGCCGTTAAATGAAGCGTTTGGCGCGTCTGTCGGGGCAGATGCTTATTGCCGTGATGCTGCGGTTGCTGTTGAAACAGCCAAGGAGCTGATTGCACAGCGCCGTGAGCAGGGCGCTCAGGCGGGCTAAAGAATTTTGCTATTATAACAGTGAAACGATAAGGGGCCGGAGTGCATACTTCCGGCCTTTATCGTAAGAAGAAACAGGCTGGCAAGCAACGGCAGAACAGCCCCTTATCCTTTTTTTTAATGGAGCAGATGATGGCAAGCATCATAGTACTTTACTGGCGTGATATTCCGGCGCAGGTGGTTGCAGAACGTGGCCGTGGGCGTAAAAGAGAACAGGCAAAAATTGAACTTCATAAGCGGTTTGCGCTGGCGATTGACGAAGCGGCAATGCGCGATGGCGCTGATAGCACAGATGATTATCTAGCAGAATGGCGTCGCGGTGAGGCTCAGGAATGTGGTGAGGATTTACAAGCAGAGGCTGATACGCTTGCTGCAGCCATTGAAGCTGATTATCCGCGTGAACGACTTGCCGCGCTTGTTGCAAAAGGCGGCGCTGAAGGGTGATGTCGCAATCGGACCGATGATAGACGAGCATAAGCGATCATGTCCTGCCTGCTTATGGACAAAGTGTAGCCGGGTTATACCAAACCTGAAGAGATGATTTGAAAAAGGGTGACGGCAGATGAGCGTTACGGTTGAAGCGATTGCAAAGGCAGGCGCAAATTGGTCAATAGAGGTAACGCCGACAGGTGCGACTAAAATTGATAGTTTTGCAGCTGTTCTGGCCGAAAATACCAGTGTCAATGTAACCTTCCTACCTGGTACAGATCCGAATGAGACAATTGCAGTTGCCAAGCGTTTGTCAGATGAGGGGATGAACGCTATTCCGCATATTGCGGCGCGCTCTCTTAGTGATAAAGACCAGCTTGATGGATTGCTAAAACGCATGACATCCGAAGCAAATGTATCAGAAGTGCTTGTGATTGGCGGCGGTGTTGATAAGCCTGTTGGCGCCTTTGATAATACGATGCAGGTATTGAATACAGGCCTTATTCAAAAACATGGGATTTCGCGCATTGGGGTATCTGGTCACCCTGAGGGTAGCCCTGATATTCATGATGATGCGCTTGCACAAGCCATAGCCGATAAAAATGCCTTTGCGGCCTCTGAAGGGCTTAGCCTCTATATGGAAACGCAATTCTGTTTTGATGCTGCCGCTGTTCTGGCATGGGAGCGCGCTATTCGCGAGGCAGGAAACGCATTGCCAATCAGAGTTGGCATTCCAGGGCCGGCAACCATTAAAACGCTATTCCGTTTTGCACAGATTTCGGGCATTGGCCCGTCAATGCGATTTATTGCAAAACAGGCCCGCAATGTTGCCAAGCTGATGACAGTGCAGTCACCACATCTGCTTCTTGCCGGGCTTGCTGATGGTATGGCTAGTGGAGCATCAGATGCTGATAAATGCCTTATTCAGCATTTTCACTATTACCCTTTTGGCGGCTTTGCCAAGACAGCAGCTTACGCTGATGCAATTGCCAAAGGCCAGATTATCCTCACCAAAGACGGAGGCTTTGATGTGCAGGACAGCTAGGTCTTGTATTCATCATGCTTTATCCCCCATTTAATTTTAATAAGCGTTTTTTAGGAGTATTCATCAGATGACAAGAACCCTCATTTCATCGCATAAGCAGGAAATTATTATTGGGTTTGATGCTCCGTTCTGCGTTATTGGAGAGCGTATTAATCCGACAGGCCGCAAATTACTCGCTGCCGAGATGGCAGAAGGTGATTATAGCCGCGTCGTATCAGATGCTCTTGCCCAAGTTGAAGCAGGCGCTACGATGCTGGACATTAATGCAGGTATCCCGATGGCAGATGAGCCGCGGATTCTGGCTGAAGCCATTCAACTGGTTCAGTCAGTTGTTGATGTGCCGCTTGCCATTGATAGCTCGATTGTTGAAGCGCTCGAAGCTGGCTTGTCGGTGTATCAAGGAAAGCCAATTGTGAATTCAGTTACGGGTGAAGAAGAACGGTTAGAAATAGTGCTGCCGTTGGTGAAAAAATATGGCGCAGCTGTTGTCGCAATCTCGAATGATGAGACGGGCATTTCTGAAGATGCGAATGTGCGTTATGAAGTTGCTAAGATGATTGTTGAACGGGCTGAAGATTATGGCATTCCGCGTGAAGATGTGATTGTTGACCCGCTTATTATGCCAGTTGGTGCGATTAATCTTGCTGGTAGAACAGCGCTAGACCTGATTACCCGCCTTCGCACCGAATTAAAGGTGAATACAACCTGCGGTGCATCAAATATTTCATTTGGCTTGCCGAACCGGCATGGTATGAATGCAGCTTTCCTTTCTATGGCAGCAGGTGCTGGCATGACATCGGCGATTATGAACCCGCTTCATACCGAAGAGATGACGGGGATCATGGGGGCAAATGTGATGAATGGTGTTGATCCTCAATGCCGAAAATGGATTAAGAAATTCCGGGAGCCTGCTTCTGAGAGTGTTGCTGGTGGCCGCGAGCGCCGCACCAACCGGCGGCGCGCTCGTGACTAGTTGGCATTTTGTCTGATGAGGGTTTAAAGATGTCAGATAATCATGACCTTAAAATTGTTTTTACACCCTCTGGCCGTCAGGGTCAGGTGAAGGCGGGCACTAATCTGTTGCAGGCCGCGCGTCAGCTCGGCGTTGATATCGATTCTGTCTGTGGTGGCCGGGCTATGTGTGGTCGCTGCCAGATTGATGTTGGGGTGGGCGAGTTTGCAAAACATGGCATTGCCTCTTCTGCTGAGGCTCTTAGTCAGCCATCTGCCTCAGAAGTGCGCTATGCCGAAAAACGTGACCTGCCACAGGGACGCCGGCTTGCCTGCCAATGCACGCTTGTCTCTGATATTGTTATAGACGTGCCAGCAACAAGTCAGGTGCATAATCAGCTTGTTCGTAAAGAGGCCGATAACAGGGTGATTGACCTTGCGCCGCCTGTACGGCTTTGTTTTGTTGAGGTGCGCGAGCCTGATATGCATGAGCCATCTGGTGATTTGCGCCGGCTTATCGAAGCCATTGAAGCGCAATGGCCGAGCCGCGTTACAGCACCGATTAGCTGTGAGCTGCATGTGCTGAAACAGCTGCAGAAAACATTACGGGCTGGCAAATGGCAGGTGACGATTGCCTTGCGTTCAGGGTGCCAAATCGTTGCTATCTGGCCGGGGCTGAAAGAACAAATTCTGGGGGCTGCAATTGATGTAGGCTCAACCACAATGTCAGCCCATTTATGCGATATGAATAATGGTCAGGTGCTGGCCTCAACAGGAATTATGAATCCGCAGATACGCTTTGGCGAAGATCTGATGAGCCGGGTTTCTTATGGGTTGATGAATCCGGGGGGCGCTCAGGAAATGACAGCCGCTGTGCGCGAAGGATTACAGCAACTGATTACAGGCGGGGCTGAACAGGCAGGATTTACCGCATCAGACGTGCTGGAAGTTGTGCTGGTTGGCAATCCTGTGATGCACCATTTATTGCTTGATATTGATCCTATTGAATTAGGCGGCGCGCCGTTCGCGCTGGCAGTTGATACTGCGGTTGATATCAAGGCTGATGAGCTTGGACTTTCTTTGCATCCGGGAAGCTCTGTTTATATTCTGCCTTGTATTGCAGGCCATGTGGGGGCTGATGCTGCTGGGGTTGTGCTAGCTGAAGGGCCGCATACAAGAGACGAGACAGCGCTGCTGATAGATGTTGGCACAAATGCTGAAATTATACTGGGAAACAAACAGAGACTGCTTGCCGCATCATCGCCAACAGGCCCGGCTTTTGAGGGCGCACAAATCAGCTCAGGTCAGCGGGCAGCCCCCGGCGCAATTGAGCGATTGCGGATAGACCCTGATACGCTTGAGCCGCGCTTTTCGGTGATTGGCTCTGATCTCTGGTCAGATGAAGAGGGCTTTGATGAGGCTGTTAGTGCAACAGGCATCACAGGCATTTGCGGCTCCGGCATTATCGAAGCCTTAGCCGAAATGTATCTATCTGGTGTGATTATGGCAGATGGCACCATTGATGGCAGTCTTGCTGAACGCTCTGAGCGGGTTGAAAGCGATGGGCGGACTTTTAGCTACCGCATCACTGATACGGTAAAAATCATTCAGAATGATGTGCGGGCTATCCAGTTAGCAAAAGCAGCGCTACATGCAGGCTTCCGACTGCTGATGGATAAGATGGGCGTGGATAAGGTTGATAAGGTTGTGCTGGCAGGCGCGTTTGGCACCCATATAGACCCTAAATATGCCATGGTGCTTGGCATGGTTCCTGATTGCGCGCTCGGCAATGTGATTGCCGCAGGCAATTCAGCCGGGGCAGGGGCTCGTATGGCGCTTTTGAATAGCAATGCTCGTGCTGAAATCGAAGAAACAGTGCGGCATATCGAAAAAATTGAAACAGCTGTTGAAGCTGATTTTCAGGATCATTTTGTAAGAGCCATGGCAATTCCCCATAAAACTGACCCCTATCCTGAATTGTCGGCAGCGGTGTCTCTGCCGGTGCGTGATTTGAGTGATAATGTTCCATCGGCTGACCCATCGAGCCGCAAGCGAACAGGCAGACGCATCCGTCCTGCCTAGTTCTTGGGGATGTCTTTTGAGGTGCCGGATTTCGTGCTACGGCGCGCACGCATCACTGAATGCAGGATACAGCCGCAGACAAACAGCCCTGCCAGAGCGTAGCTTGGCCAGATAAACAGGCCATATCCTGCCATATTAAGACTTATCATGATATGTGCCCTCGTGCGGCCTGCCGGCGCTCTGCCAGCATCCAGCTCATCCGGTGCAGAACAACCCAGATGAAAAATAGCTGGAAGCCTGCAAACATAAGCAGAAGCGGTGTGAGCATAGCTGCATCTATAGAAACTCCGCCAGAGCGCATAATGCTGGCTGGTTGATGCAAGGTGTTCCACCACTCAACAGAAAATTTTACAATTGGCAGATTGATAACGCCTACAAGCGCAAGAATGGCGGCAGGACGGGCGCCACGTTCCGGCCTGTCAAATCCGTTTGAAAGGGCAATATGGCCAACAAAGAAAAAGAACAGCAAAAGCATGGAGGTTAGTCTTGCATCCCAAACCCACCATGTGCCCCATGTCGGATAACCCCATAAACTACCCGTAACAAGGGTTAGCCCTGCAAACCCGCAGCCAATAGGGGCAATAGCGCGGGCCGCAATATCAGCGAGTGGATGCCGCCAGATAAGAAAAAAAAGCGCACAGATGCCAAGGCCAAGATAGCTGGAAAGCGCAAGCCATGCGGAGGGAACATGCACATACATGATACGTACAGTCTCGCCTTGCTGATAATCTGCTGGTGAGGCAAATAGCGCGTAATAAAGACCAGCAGCAAAGCTCAGTCCCGCCAGTAGAAGGCAGTAAGGCATCACAGGTGCTGTGATGCGCTGAAAACGCCCCGGATTGGCAAGCTTGTCAAAAATATTCATATTATCCAGCTCCTATAAGAGCAGTGCAACATATGCTGGCGCGTTAAGACTGAATAGGTAGATAGCGTGCTTCTGCTCATTTTTCTACCTCTCTTCAAGTGCGGCAGAAAGTCCTGCTTGCCCGGCAAGTGGCGTAAGAACCAGAAGGACAGCTGTGAATGCGCCAAGCAGAAGAAGATAGACATGGGCTGGTGTCTGAAGCGCTGTATCATTCGTGCAGGCCGCATCTCCGGCAAGAACCCCAAAAATAAGAATAGGCACGGATAGGGGCAGAATAATCAGCGCAACAAGAAGCGCTGTTTTGCGCGCCCCCAGCGTGATCGCCGCGCTAATAGTGCCCAGCAGTAATAACGCCATCATACCCAGAGCAAGACTTGCCAGCACATCACCTAAGCAGGAAAGCGGCAGGTTAAGAATAAGCATCATTACAGGTGTCATAAGCAATAATGGCAGAACCGTCAGGCAGTACCAGCTTACCGCCTTTGCCATGACATATTGCCAGAGCCCTGCGCCGGAGAGGGCAACCTGCTCACACCATCCGGTGCGATAATCAGCATCAAATAACCTATCAAACCCGGGAAGGGCACTCAGTACGGCAGCAATCCAGATAATCGAAATGCCAAGCTGTTGCAGGAGGTCAGGGCCGGGGCCGAGGCTGAGAGGAAATAACGCAGCAATCAGGATAAAAAATCCTGCCTGAGCAAGGCTGTCTGTGCTGGTGTGCCAGCCAAGCGCAAACTCGCGCCGGAAAAGAACAAGCAGGCTCATGAGGCCTCCGTCTCTGGCGATAGAAGCGCGATTTGCTGTGCGGCATGTTGCTGAAAGTCAGGGTTATGACTTGCCAATATAACCCGCCCACCAGCGTCCTTAAATGAGGTAATAAGGGTGTGAAGGCGTGCCTGACTATCTGCATCAAGTCCCGTCTCAGCCTCATCTAGCAACCAGAGAGCTGTTATGTCTGATGGGTCAAGAAGCGCTGTCAGGGCAAGACGCTGGCACTGTCCGGCAGATAGATACTTTACCTGCCGATGGGCAAAGTCTGAAATCTGAAAAAGGTCATTGCTAGATTGTTCAGACATGGGGCGCATGCGATGAAGAGCGGCAAGATGACGAAGATTTTGCCAGCCGGTTAATTCCGGGCTAAGGCCTGTATTACTGCCAAGATAACGCGCTGAAAGGCGGCATTCTGGCTGATGCGGCTTATAGGGGGCGCCATCAAGCGTAACGTCGCCGCTATGGCAGGGCAGGAAGCCGGCAATCATCCGCAGCAAGGTTGATTTTCCGCTCCCATTTACCCCTGTAAGGCAAATAACATCACCAGCCTGAACCAAGAAAGACGCTGGCAGTGAAAGCTGCCTCCCACTTCGATATGCCGAAAGTTTTGATACCGTCAACGCGCCAGAATGAGATATGACTTCTTGGGACATGGCTATGTTATCAAAGTCGCTATTTCTAAAACTATTCTGGGTGCAGTTTTAGAAGTGAGTTGACAAAGAGTTTCCTACTTTCGCTAACGGGGGAGAGAATTTTGTAAGGTCAATGCCCTTCACTGCTTCCTTATATTCTTCAATATTAGGGGTTCTGCCCAGAATGGCTGACAGCACTACAACGGGCGTTGAGGCAAGCAGAGACTCGCCCTTTTTCTCGTCAGAATCTTCCACAACTCTTCCTTGGAAAAGCCGAGTAGATGTTGCTAAAACAGTATCGCCCTTAGCTGCTTTTTCTTGATTCCCCATACATAGGTTACAGCCCGGACGTTCTAGATACAGAATATTATCATATGTTTTTCGGGCAGCATTTTTCGGGGCATTATCATCAAACTCAAAGCCGGAATATTTTTGCAGAATGCTCCAATCCCCCTCAGCTTTCAGCTCATCTATTATATTATAAGTTGGCGCAGCTACCACTAACGGTGCTTTGAATTCAACAACACCGGCCTTTTCTTCAAGGTTGCGAAGCATCTGAGCCACAATTTTTATATCGCCCTTATGTACCATACACGAGCCAACAAACCCTAAATCCACCAATTTTTCGGCGTTATAATATGAAATGGGTCTTATTGTATCATGTGTATAACGCTTGGAGATATCTATGTTATTGACATCAGGGTCAGCGATCATTGGCTCATTAACTTCGTCCAAGTCAATTATCACTTCTTCATAGTATTTTGCATTTTCATCGGGCTTTAAGGCAGGCTTTTCTCCAGAAGTGATCTCAGCAATACGACGATTGGCTATCGCGATGAGCCCTTTTAGCATGCTGGTGTTATTATCCATGCCCTTATCTATCATTGTCTGAATGCGGTCTGCGGCGATTTTGAGGGACTCTATCATAGTCGCATCTTCAGAAATGCAGATGGACGCCTTTGCCTTCATTTCGGCTGTCCAATCTGTAAAGGTAAAGGCTTGGTCTGCGAGCAATGTGCCGAGATGGACTTCAATAATTCTCCCTTGAAAGACGTTGTCCCCACACTGCTTCAGCATCTGAATTTGAGTGGCATGAACAATATCTCGGAAATCCATATGTTCAGCCATGGCACCTTTAAATGTTACCTTAACTGTTTCAGGGATAGGCATCGTGACCTCCCCTGTTGCTAGTGCAAGTGCTACCGTTCCAGAATCTGCGCCAAAAGCAACGCCCTTGGACATGCGTGTGTGAGAATCTCCGCCAATAATGATCGCCCAATCATCAACTGTGATGTCGTTTAACACCTTGTGAATGACATCAGTCATTGGCTGATAAACATCGTTCGGGTCTCTTGCCGTAATGAGCCCAAAATTATTCATGAATTCCATGAGCTTCGGCGTATTTTCCTGAGCTTTGAAATCCCAGACTGAAGCTGTGTGACAGCCAGACTGATAGGCGCCATCTACAGAAGGCGAAATTACTGTTGCTGCCATGCCCTCTAATTCTTGAGACGTCATTAGGCCAGTCGTATCTTGAGAGCCAACAATGTTTACTTTGACCCGTACATCGGCGCCGGCATGAAGAATTTGATTGTCATCTACGTCAAGCGCATTGGCATTAAAAATTTTCTCGACTGCCGTTAAACCTTGATTTGGATGCGACACTCTTTTTGAGGGAGCAAAAGCAGATACCAATTTAACGTTCAGAGCCTCACAGGCAAAACCCTGTAATTTTTTACCAAAGACAATGGCATATGAGCCGCCAGCCTTGATGAACTCTATTTTTTGAGGTGAGAATGAGGATGAGATATCAACTAATTCTTCGTCACTCTCTTCAGTGAGTAGCTTTTTGTCATTAGTATTGATTGTAAAAACCCGGCCTGTCTCGACTGTATATTTTTCCACAAGAATTGGTGAGCCATCATTATTGAGGATTGGGTTGCCATCGGCATCTAGTTTTTTCACCCAATTTTTAAGGTCGAGGCCTATCCCGCCAGTTACCCCAACAGTTGTTTGAAAGATAGGAGAAATGCCGTTTGTTCCGGCAACGATAGGAGCGTTATTAACAAAAGGGACGTAGGGGCTTGCCTGTTTGCCTGTCCATAACGCTACGTTATTTACGCCAGACATTCTTGATGAGCCAACACCCATTGTTCCTTTTTCCGCAACCAGCATGACACGCTTGTCTGGATGTTGTTTTTGAAGCGCCTGTATTTCGATTTGAGCGGCTTCGGAGATCATGCATTTCCCATGAAGTTCTCTGTCAGAACGGGAGTGAGCTTGATTGCCAGGAGAGAGGAGATCTGTTGAAATATCTCCTTCTGCTGCGACGTATGCAACAACTTTGATTTGGTCATCAATATTGTTTAATTTTGTAAAAAATTCAGCAGTTGAGTAGCTTTGAAGGATTTGTTTTGCGATGAGGTTATTCTCATCATAAGCCTTTTTCAGGCGCGCCATGTCTGAATCATATAAAAAGACTTGTGTCTTCATAACATCGGCTGCGTCTTGTGCTATTTGAAGATCTTCCCCGAGAGCTAAATCCAACAAAACCTCAATAGAAGGTCCACCCTTCATGTGTGACAGAAGCTCAAAGGCAAATGCCGTAGAAATTTCATCTACCGTGGTAGCGCCAGTAATGATTTCTTTCAGCATGCTTGCTTTGCTTGCCGCAGCTGACGTAGTGCCGGGCAGAGTATTATAGATGAAAAAGTTAAGCGACTGCTCTCTATTTGGATTAGATGGGTCCTTAATATTGGCAATGATCGCATCTAATAGGGCACCGTTATCTATCGGTTTTGGCTGTAAGCCCTGTGTTTTACGGTCGTTGATTTCATTTAGATATTCGCTGTAAAGATCCATCATTATCTCTATAAAATTAAGGGGTAAAATTAGGAGGCTGATTATGGCTCTCTTGAATTTGGGTTATCGTACTATTTTAGCAACGCGATATCAAAACAAAAGATAGCATCCAAAATTTTCACTCAAGTTAAAACATTATACCGTAATATTGGTTTTATATGGTTAAAAAAGAAGGGTGAAATTTAGGGTTTCGCGTTCTTTGCACGGCGCTCAGCCCTGCGACCCCGTTATTGTTTGGATTTATCTAGGTTGCAAAGGGCTTTTTGGGATAGAAGATGGGAAGCTGTCACTATTTTTTTTCAGTAAGTGCATTTTTTTGGATGCAGAGACTTTTATGATGTTTTCAGATATTAAGCTCGTTCTTGGCCCGACCAACACAGGCAAAACATTTTATGCTGTTGATCGGATGATCGGTCATGCCTCTGGTATGATTGGGTTTCCATTGCGACTTCTGGCGCGGGAAAATTATGACAAGCTGGTGGCAAAGCTTGGGGCAGGGCAAGTTGCGCTCATCACGGGCGAAGAGAAAATCGTTCCGCCCCATGCCCGTTATTTTTGTTGCACTGTCGAAGCCATGCCGCTGGAACGTGATGTGGATTGTCTTGTTATCGATGAAGTCCAGCTTGCAGGCGATAGGGAGCGCGGCCATATCTTTACCGATAGGTTACTGCATGCACGCGGGCGTCAGGAAACGCTATTTCTCGGCGCTGAGACAATGCGCCGTCTGCTAAAAAAACTCTTTCCAGACGCTGAGCTTATTCGCCGGTCACGTCTGTCGCGTCTGTCATGGGCTGGCAGTAAGAAAGTAACACGCCTGCAACGGCGCTCAGCCATTGTCGCTTTTTCGGCAGCAGACGTATATCGGCTTGCTGAGCTGGTGCGCCGTCAGCGCGGCGGCGCTGCGGTTGTGATGGGCGCTCTCTCGCCGCGAACCCGCAATGCTCAGGTTGAGCTTTATCAGAATGGAGATGTCGATTTTCTGATTGCAACAGATGCAATCGGGATGGGATTGAATATGGATATCAGCCATGTTGCGCTTGCACAGGATGTCAAATTTGATGGCCGGCATATGCGCCATCTCAGCGCCTCTGAAATTGCCCAGATTGCCGGCCGAGCCGGACGTCATGTTACCGATGGGACTTTTGGGGTGACGGAGGAAGCGCGCGTTCTTGAGCCGGAAATGATTGATGCAATTGAATCACACATATTTCCGGCAGTGCATACGCTTTACTGGCGGTCCCGAAACCTTGATTTTAGCACAATGCGCGCGCTAACACGCTCATTTGAAGCGCAGCCGCCGCACTCTTTTATGTCACGAAAGGCAGATGCTGTTGACCAGCTTACGATGCAAGCCTTGTGTGAACGAAGTGAAATAGCAGCTCTTGCAAATAGTCCTGGCCGGATACGATTATTGTGGGATGTAGCGCAGATTCCTGATTTTCGGAATACCATGACCGATAGCCATGTTGTCATGCTAGCCCATATCTTTGACAGTCTTGCGCGCACTGGCGTGCTGGCAACAGAGTGGGTTGCAAATCAGATGCAACATCTGGATAGAATAGATGGCGATATAGATACTTTGATGACACGGATTGCCCATATTCGTACCTGGACCTATATAACCCATAAAAATGGCTGGACCGAAGCGGGTCAAAACTGGCAGGATCTTGCCAAATCAATAGAAGATAGGTTATCGGATGAGCTGCATAATAGGCTAACACAGCGCTTTGTTGACCGAAGAGCAGCACATCTATCGCGCAAATTAAGGGAATCGACTGTTTTGATGACATCAGTAAAACTAGACGGCACCGTCCTTGTCGAAGGTGAAGATGTAGGAAGCCTACATGGCTTTACCTTTACGCCAAGCCTGTCTGAAACAGATGAGAAGGCTGTGATACTTTCTGCTGCGCGCAAAGGCCTGCCAGACGAGATTGAGCGGCGTGTCTTCGCGCTTAGCCAGTCTGCTGACCCTGCTTTTGTCTTAACTGAATCAGGCAGAATAATGTGGCGGGAAGCTGAAATTGGCCGCTTATACCCAAGTGAACTTGTCTATGCGCCGCGAGTCGATGCTGTTGATAGCGACCTTCTGACGAGCGAACAGAAAGCGCGTATTCATGACAGGCTAGTGCGCTTTATGAGTGATCATATTAGCACGGTGCTTGAACCGCTTCTGGCATTATCGCGTCCCGATGAGGTAAGCCTACCAGCTGAGGCGAAGCCTGATCCAAACAT
>DGJU01000046.1:86821-88671 GCA_002387605.1 Alphaproteobacteria bacterium UBA4588
AAATTACGCCAGAAATAGAATCAGAAATTACAGCAGATAAAACTGCCGCGCCTGCTAAAACAGCCTCTCCAGAGCTAGAATCTGAAAAACCGGCGCCTGCCGCTGTCCAGCCAGCCCGGCTATCAGGTGTTGCGCGCGGCATCTTATATCAGATGTATGAGAAGTTTGGCACAGTTACCCGCGCCGATATCGCCTCTGCTATCAAGGACATGCAAGAGACAGATAAACCTCATCTAGCGCGCCTTGGTGTGCGCACCGGTATGGAAGCGTTTTTCATGCCGGACATGCTCAAGCCTGCGCCGATAAAATTACGGGTTCTATTATATAGCCTCTTCACCAAGACATTTCCGGAATGCGGTCCCCCACCTGAAGGCCGTGTGTCTTTTGATGCGGTAGAGGGTGTTGATGATGGTTATTGGATGGTCGCAGGCTACCGGCGGCTTGGCCAGAGGGTAATGCGCGTTGATATGGTTGAGCGGGTTGCTGCGCTTGTGCGTAACGCTGCACGCGCTGGACAGTTCAAAATCACAGATGAGATGTTATCCCTAGCAGGCGTATCACGCGACCAAATGGCACTAATGCTGAGCGATCTTGGGTGCCGTCAGGCTGGCGAAGAGCCGTCTGATGATCCTGAAAAGCCGGCTCTTGCCTTGTTTGAGCGGGTGCGTACAAAACGACCAGCGCATAAACCGCGTCATGCCGACGGCGCAGCAGGGGCGCCGCGCAAGGACAAAAAACGTAATCCTAAAAAGGGAAAATCGGGCGGCGGACAGCCAGCAGCAAAAGGGCAGCGTAATAGCGGGTCTCGTCCGCCTGAAAAGCAGCCTGATCCTAACTCACCCTTTGCTGTTTTAGCGGCATTGAAAAAATAAGTTGGGTAATGTCTAAATTAGATAATGACGGTATGAAATCTGCTGAGCCTGTTCGCCTTGATAAATGGTTATGGTATGCCCGTTTTTTTAAGACACGGTCCCTTGCAACAAAATTTATCTCATCAGGCAAGCTCAGAATAGACGGCCAAATTGTGAATAAACCCCATCGACAGACCCAGATAGGGCATGTTTTAACCTTCGTTCTTGTCGAGCATGCGCGCGTCATAAAGATTGTTGATTTTGGCGGTCGCCGCGGTCCGGCACCTGAGGCGCAAACGCTGTATGAAGATCTAGCCCCGCTTCCCCCGCGCAATCAAAAAGACGATTCAGAGTTGCGTCGTCTTGATTTTGAGAGCAGGGAGAGGGGCACCGGCAGACCAACAAAAAGAGAGCGCCGTGACACCGTTAAGCTAAAAGACCCGCTTAGTTCAGCATAAACCATAAAACCAAAAAGAGATGTAAGATGTTTAGTACTGTAAAAAACTGGCTTAGCCAAAATGACACACAAGCTGTAAAAGAGGTCAGCGAAAGTTTAGAGCTAGCTCAGCTTGTAACAGCCCTTATGATTGAGGCGGCTGGTGCGGACGGTAAGATTGCCGAGGAAGAATCCCAGCTAATTGCCGAAATCATCTCAGCGCAGTTTGAGTTATCTGATGATGAGATGACATCTGTTCTCAGCGATGCGGTAAGCGATTATGCCGACCGAGTTGAGATTCATGGGCTGATGCGCCGGTTGCGTGAGAAGGCAGATTATGAAGAACGAATTGGGGTGCTTGAACTTGTCTGGATGGTAGTGCTATCAGATAATAGACTTGACCAGATTGAGGCTCAATTAATGCGCAGACTTGCTGGCCTTCTCTATATCTCGGACGTTGATTCTGGGTTAGCCGCCCAGACAGCCCGCACCCGTCTTGGAATCGATGAGGCAAGCGCGTAAATACTGACATGATAAGACTAATCATAAGATAAGCCAGTAAT
>DGJU01000046.1:88697-93070 GCA_002387605.1 Alphaproteobacteria bacterium UBA4588
AAGCTGGTAATAGAATAAGTTGGAATAATTATGACCTATATCGTCAATGACAAATGTATCATGTGCAAATACACTGATTGCGTAGAAGTGTGTCCGGTTGATTGCTTTTATGAAGGTGAAAACATGCTTGTGATTCACCCCGATGAATGCATTGACTGCGGTGTGTGTGAGCCTGAATGTCCGCCAGAAGCCATTCTGCCTGATACAGAGCCTGGCGCGCCTGAATGGGTTGAGATGAACCGAAAATTTTCAGAATTATGGCCGAATATTACGCAACAGAAAGCTCAAATGCCTGATGCTGACAAACTGCGTGATACGCCTGGTAAGTTTGAATCTCATTTCAGCGAAGCGCCCGGAACCGGCGATTAATCAGGTGTGGTGGGTGAGCCTGCCCGCCAAGTTGAACTTTTTGTGAAATTATGTTACACTCTTCTGGCCGGCGTTTGACCGGTAGGGATTATACAGCCTGTGCCGGTCGGCGCTTGGCTTAGACAATTTGTCACTCACAAATCAACGATGCTCGCCTTTCCCGTAGGGGCTCGTGAATGCGAATGATTATGGCCAAAAAAGAATTTATTTATCAGGATGGTGACTTTGTCGTCTATCCAACTCATGGCGTCGGTAAAATTATCGGCACAGAGACAAACGACATTGCTGGGATGCAAATTAAGCTCCTTGTGATTCGTTTTGAGCAGGACAGAATGACATTGCGGGTTCCGATGGAAAAAGCAATGAGCCTTGGGTTACGTACCCTGTCATCGCGCAAGCATATGGATGACGCTATCCTTACTCTCAAAGGAAAAGCGCGCGTTCGCAGAACAATGTGGTCGCGCCGGGCACAAGAATATGAAGCAAAGATTAAATCAGGTGATCCTGTCTCTATTGCTGAAGTTGTTCGTGATTTGCGCAAGCGTGATACCCAAACCGAACAATCTTATTCTGAGCGTCAGATGTATCAGGCAGCTCTTGAGCGTCTAGCACGCGAGTTCGCTGCTATTGAAGAGATCGATCAGGCAACAGCAGCTGTCCGGCTCGAAGATTTGATGGATGTAGCATAACGTCGGTATTATGCATTTAGACATATTTTTGGCGGATTTTCTGTCTGTATCATCGTAACTGGTGATATATTTTTCAGTTATTATGATGGCAGAGTAAAAAGACCTAAAACAATCTGGCAAAAACCTGATCTACTGGCGCACTTATTCCGTAACAAGTTATGAGAATAAGGAGCAAGTTATGACACAGTTTAGTGCTAATGAAACACGACAATCAGATAATTCCTACATCCGCTATACAATGCAGCAACCGCTGCTAGAGCGCGAGCATGAAGTTGAGCTAGCCACCAAATGGCGTGATGAGGGTGATGACCGTGCGATGCATGAGCTGGTGATGGCCTATGCCCGTATCGTGGTGAGCGCTGCCTCTAGATATCGTTATTATGGCCTGTCCAATGGCGATTTAATTCAAGAAGGCAATATCGGGTTGATGCAGGCAGCAAAGCGCTTTGACCCTGATAGGGGCGTGCGGTTTTCAACCTATGCGGCATGGTGGATTAGGGCATCTATTCAGGATCATATTTTGCGTAACTGGTCGATAGTACGGACCGGTACAACAGCTGCTCACAAATCATTATTTTTCAAATTACGACGGCTCCGTGCTCGTATTGGCGAAGCTGATGGCGGCCCGTTATCGCATGAAGGTCGGCAGAAAATTGCTGAGACAATTGGTGTAACAGTGGCAGATGTCACTGTTATGGAACAACGCCTCTCTGGCGCTGATGGCTCACTCAATGCTGCTGTCAGTCAGGAGAGCGAAAGCGAAGCGCAAGATTTTCTTGCCGATGACCGCCCAAACCCTGAACAGGTTGTCATTGAACTGCATGATGGGGAAGTCCTGTCGCGCTGGTTAAATGACGCATTATCCGAATTATCACCGCGTGAACGCTTAATTATCATGAAGCGGCGGTTGCAGGATGATGGGGCAACTTTGGAACAGCTGGGCGGTGTTCTGGGCGTTAGTAAAGAGCGTGTTCGTCAGCTTGAGCATCGCGCGTTAAAGAAGCTGAAAAAGAGTCTTGAGGAGCAATCTGAATCACCGCTGGATTTGCTGCCTCAGATTTCCTAGACTGGGGAACTTTCTGAAACGCCGTTGAACGGAACCTAAGATGCCCCACGCTTTTGATCGCGATGTCGATCTTCACGATGATATTAAGCCCTTTAATACGGGCATCCTTCATCGTGATGGTCATTCGATATATTATGAGCAGTGCGGCACACCAGACGGTATTCCTGTGATGTTTGTTCATGGCGGTCCGGGGTCAGGCTGTGCGCCGGCACATCGCCGGCTGTTTGACCCGAAACGATATCATGTCATTCTGTTTGATCAGCGCGGGTCTGGGCGTACAACACCGTTTGCTAGCATCAAGGATAATACAACTCAGCACCTTATTCAGGATATGGATGATATACGCCGCGCTGTTGGTGTATCGCAGCATTTTTTGTTTGGTGGGTCATGGGGAAGCACCTTGTCGCTTGCCTATGGAATTCGCTATCCAGAAAATTGTCTTGGCTTTATCCTGCGCGGAATTTTCCTTGGCTCCAAAGCTGAAATTGACTGGTTTTTATATGATATGGGCCGGTTCTTTCCAGAAGCATATGAACGCTTTGTTGCGCCGATATCTGTCTCGCAACGGGGTGATTTGCTCAGCGCTTATTACAGTCGGCTAACAAGCCCAAGCAAGTCTATTGCACTCGAAGCAGCGCGCGCCTGGGCGGGGTATGAGAACTCCTGTGCAACCTTAGCTGCTGCGCACCGCGATGCAGGGCCAATGGCATTAAGCCTTGCCTTGCTCGAGGCATATTATTTTACTAATGATTGTTTTATGCCCGAAAATCACCTGCTTGATAATCTGAACAGCATTTCGCATTTACCTGCGTGGATTGTACAGGGGCGTCATGATGTTATCTGCCCGCCACGCACAGCTCATACGCTTGCCAAAGAATGGGGCACACAGGCCAAACTCGTTCTTGTTGATGAAGCTGGCCACTCTGCTTTTGAAGCAGGAATTGTTAGACAGCTTATGAATGGCTTGTCTCACATCACTAGACTAAAAGGGTAAATATTCAGATTTAGGTGTGATTAGCATAGTATAATGCGGATAGTAGCGGCGGTTTTGAATAGGCTGGTAATGTTATTTTAGATTAATCTTAAAAACCATTGCGTAAATATTGTATGCAGGATAATCAACCTTTAGTAAATGTGGCGCCGTTGTTAATGGGCCGAGGAGTTTAGCGTATGAGTGAAGATAAGCCAGATAAGAATTTTCGTGTCACGAATAATAACGCTGTTGATATGCATGTTGGTAAACGTATCAGATTGCGTCGCACGCTTCTTGGCATGTCGCAGGAACAGTTGGGCGTTGCGTTGAGCATAACCTTTCAGCAAGTTCAGAAATATGAACGAGGAGCGAATAGGGTAAGTGCATCCCGGTTATGGGATATAAGCCAAATCCTTGATGTTCCGATTAGTTATTTCTTTGAGGATATGACAGACGATGTGATGAAATCATCGCCGCGCCGGATTAGTCGTGGCAGTGACCATAATATAGATGATGATTCTGTGCGCGACCCGATGGCACGCCGCGAAACATTAGAACTTGTTCGGACTTATTATTCGATCGCTCAGCCTAAGGTGCGTAAGCGTATTGCTGAGATGGTCAAATCAATTGCCGTAACAATCAATGAAAGCTAGATAAGAAGAGAGCAGAGGCAAATGCTATTTTATGCTAGATGCCAGCGCTTGTGATATCTTGCTGAAAATCTGATTGGAGGCACATGACAATGTCCGACCCTAAACCAACACTTGAAACACTAACTTTTGAGCAGGCCCTTGGCGAGTTAGAAGCCATTGTTGAGCAGCTTGAAAGAGGTGATGTATCATTAGATACAGCCATTGATGCTTATGCACGAGGCATGTCGCTTAAAACCCATTGTCAGGCACGCCTCGAAGAAGCGCGGTTGCGGGTTGAAAAAATCAAGGTTCCAGGCGGTGATGCCGCATCGGCAACTGCTGCGCCATTTGACCCGGCTGAGATGTAAGTGCATATGACCGTTATCCCGTCAGCCGATGCCGTTCTGAGCGCCGATGCAGCGGGGGTAGCACAGTGGCTTCAGACGTATTTTCAGACAATGAATGCCCCTGCGCCTCACTTATCTGAGGCAATGTCCTATGCAGCTCTTAATGGCGGCAAGAGGGTGCGGGCCAGTTTGGTTCTATCTGCTGCGCGTCTTGCTGGTGATGCCCATTTGGCTGCGCCTGTAGCGGCAGCCCTTGAAATGGTTCATGCCTATTCTCTTATCCATGATGATTTGCCA
>DGJU01000046.1:93236-111463 GCA_002387605.1 Alphaproteobacteria bacterium UBA4588
GCTGATAGGACTCTGTCGCTGATCCGAATTCTTGCTGATGCATCTGGCGTGCATGGCATGGCAGGCGGACAGATGCTCGACCTGCAAGCTGAGAAAATGACCCCCGATTTGACCAGCACCCGAGCGATGCAGGAGCTAAAGACAGGCGCTCTTATCCGCAGTGCAGCCGTAATGGGCGTGATTGTTGGCGGCGGTGATAAAGTCATGCAGGATAATATTGGGCAATATGCTGACAGACTAGGTTTTGCCTTTCAGATAGCAGATGATATACTTGATTATCGGTCGACCGGTGAAGCGCTTGGTAAACCGGTGGGGCGTGATGCAGAGCAAGGAAAAGCTAGCTTTGTTGTGCTACTTGGCTTGGCGCAGGCAGAACAGAAGGCTGCTGAGCTGATTGAAGAGGCTATTGCCCTGCTGGAACCTTATGCGAGTCGGGCTGATGAGCTAAAAGCACTCGCCGCGTTTTCGATTCATCGGAAATCATAACAAGCGCGTATACAAAAAAAGAGACCTGTCAGACACATGTTATGGGACGCGCTGATAGATGCCAGGACAGATGCCAGGACAGATGCTAGGATGTTAAGATTGTGACACGGCCATCAACACCGCTTCTTGATACGATAACCGACACTAAAGATGTGCGTGCACTTCCCGAAGCGTCATTGCGCCAGCTTGCCGATGAATTGCGCGCTGACGTGATTTCAGCGGTTGCACAGACTGGTGGCCATCTTGGCGCTGGTTTAGGCGTGATTGAGCTTACAGTTGCTCTTCATCATGTTTTTGATACCCCCCGTGACAAAGTTATCTGGGATGTCGGGCATCAAGCATATCCGCATAAAATTCTGACAGGCAGACGCGGTGAAATTACAACATTGCGGCAGGAAGGGGGCTTGTCCGGTTTTACCAAACGGTCTGAATCTGATTATGATCCTTTTGGCGCTGGTCACTCCTCGACCTCTATTTCAGCTGGTCTTGGCATGGCGGTTGCCCGCGATCTTGATGGCCGGAACAATAATGTGATTGCTGTTATTGGTGATGGCTCAATGAGCGCTGGTATGGCGTTTGAAGCGCTCAATAATGCCGGTGCTATGAAATCTAATTTGATTGTTATTCTTAACGATAATGATATGTCGATTGCACCGCCTGTTGGCGCGATGTCGGCTTATCTGTCGGAACTTATCTCATCGCGGCCGTTTCATTCTATCCGCGGTTTGGTAAAGGAAGTTGCTAGCCGGTTTCCAGCCGAAGTGGAACGCACAGCAAAGCGAGCAAAAAATCTGGCACGTGATATTGTTAGTGGCCATTCACTATTTAGCGAGCTTGGCTTTTTCCATATAGGCCCCATTGACGGTCATGACTTAGAGCATTTACTGCCCGTATTGAAAAATCTGCGTGATGGCGAAGTGAGCGGCCCTGTTCTGGTTCATGTGGTAACCGAAAAAGGCAAAGGCCATCCGTTTTCAGGCCCGTCTGTTGAAAAATATCATGCTGTACCAAAATTTGATGTCATTACCGGAGAGCAGATAAAAGCATCTGGGAATAAGCCGTCTTTTACGTCTGTTTTTGCCGATACGCTTGTCAGGCTTGCTGAGCGCGACCCAAAAATCGTTGCGATTACAGCTGCCATGCCATCTGGCACCGGGCTTGATAAAATGATGAAAGCCTGTCCGGGCAGAGTATTTGATGTTGGGATTGCCGAACAGCATGCTGTGACCTTTGCAGCAGGCTTGGCAACCGAAGGCTTCCGCCCGTTTGCAGCCATTTATTCAACCTTTTTGCAACGTGGTTATGACCAGCTTGTGCATGATGTAGCGGTGCAGAATCTACCTGTCCGTTTTGCAATAGACAGGGCAGGGCTTGTTGGCGCGGATGGGGCAACCCATGCCGGTGTCTTTGATCTTGCCTACCTGTCATGTCTTCCCAACATGGTGATAGCCTGTCCAGCTGATGAGGCTGAACTGGTTCATATGACAACAACGCTTGCGGCATATGATGGCGGGCCAAGCGCTGTTCGCTATCCACGAGGCTCTGGCACGGGTGTAGACCTTCCAAGCGAGGGCGACATCCTGACCCTTGGTAAGGGGCGTATTCTTAGCCACGGACAGGATATTGCCCTGCTCAGTCTTGGCACCATGCTAAGTGTTGCCGAAGAGGTTGCTGACAGATTAGCTGATGATGGCATATCGGTTACACTTGCCGATGCGCGGTTTGCCAAGCCGTTTGATACCGAGATGCTGCGCTCTCTTGCCAGCACGCATCAGGCGATGTTGATTATCGAAGAAGGTAGTTCAGGTGGATTTTCTGCACTTGTGATGCAGTTCCTTGCCAATGAAGGGCTGCTGGATAAGGGGCTACGTGTTCGGGTTGCCACATTGCCGGATAGCTTTATTGATCATGCTGAACGCGGCCGCCAGCTCTGTCTGTGCGGTCTGGATGCAAAGACGCTGTATGAGCGGGCAACTGCGTTATGTGCGACAGCTGCTAATTCTGCCGCCAAGAGACGTTAGCCCATGCGCAAACGCGCTGATATTAGTCTTGTTGAACGTGGGCTAGCACCAAGCCGTGAAAAAGCACGAGCTTTGATTAAAGACGGCGCTGTCAGTCTTGATAATGTGCCAGTCTCTAAGCCGGGTCAGCTGATTGCCCCTAACGCATCTCTTACGATTACCGGCGATTTACTGCGGTGGGCATCACGCGGCGCCTTAAAACTCCTTGCGGCTCTGGAAGCCTTTCCGCAGATTGATATTAAGGGACGGATAGCCGCTGATATTGGCGCTAGTACGGGCGGTTTCTGTGATGTGTTGCTAAGCCGTAACGTTCAGCATATCTATGCAGTTGATGTCGGGCACGGACAGCTTGATCCCAAATTAGCGCGGCATGCCCGTATCACCAATCTTGAGCGCACAAACGCACGCGATATAACAGCAACAGTGATACCAGACCCGTTGCAAATCATTACCTGTGATGTCTCGTTCATATCCGTGCAGAAGGCGCTTCCTGCCGTGCTATCATTGGCGACATCTGGATGCTGGCTTATCACGCTGGTGAAGCCTCAATTCGAAGCAGGGCGCGCTGCATTAGGAAAGAGTGGGGTGGTCAAAGATGAGGCAGACAGACAGCGTTGCCTTGATGAGGTCAGCACGTTTTTATCAGATAAAATGGGATGGCAGATTGAAGGCCATATCACATCGCCAGTTATTGGCCCGGAAGGAAATCACGAATTTCTGCTGGTCGCCCGATATATGCCGTAAGCTTAGCAAAAGCGTAAGATTAGAATAATGTGGTTTGGGCTTGATGGCGCATCATCTGGTCGAGAAGCACAATTGCCATCATTGCTTCGACAACTGGTACACCGCGAATGCCAACGCACGGGTCGTGCCGGCCTTTGGTTACGACCTCAACCTCATTTCCCTCTCGGTCGATAGAGGTGCGGGGAGTGAGAATAGATGAGGTAGGCTTAATCGCAATCCGGGCTGTGATCGGCTGGCCTGTTGAGATACCGCCTAAAATACCGCCAGCGTGGTTTGAGGTGAATTCAGGACCATCAGCTCCAGCCCGCATCTCATCGCCCGCATCTGTTCCTGGCAGAGATGACAAGCCAAATCCAGAGCCAATCTCAACACCTTTGGCGGCATTGATACCCATCATGGCAGACGCTATCTCAGCATCAAGCTTGCCATAGATAGGCTGGCCAAGACCGGCAGGGATTCCTGTTGCCACAACTTCTAGAATGGCGCCTGCAGATGAGCCGGACTTTCGGACATCATCAAGATAGGCTTCCCATTCCTGTGCTGCGATAGCATCGCCGCAGAAAAACGGATTATTATCGATTTCATCAACGCAAAAACGGCTTGGGTCTATGGCGTGCGGGCCAATCTGGATAACAGATGCCCGGATACAGAATGCCTCACCCAGAATATGTTTTAGGGTAATATCAGCAATTGCCCCTGCGGCAACACGCATCGCTGTTTCGCGCGCAGATGACCGCCCGCCGCCGCGATGGTCACGAATGCCGTATTTTTCCTGATAAGTGTAATCAGCATGGCCCGGCCGAAACTGGTTAGCGATTTCACCATAATCTTTTGAGCGCTGGTCAGTATTACGGATCAAAAGCCCGATAGGCGTTCCGGTTGTATGCCCTTCATAGGTACCAGACAGAATTTCAACTTCATCTGCTTCGCGCCGTTGGGTTACGAACCGGTTTTGACCCGGCTTGCGTCTATCAAGGTAGGGCTGGATATCTGCGGCGCTGAGCGGCAAGCGCGGCGGCACCCCATCCACCACACAGCCAATAGCTGGCCCATGGCTCTCGCCAAAGCTGGTGAATGAAAAAAGGGTGCCGAAGGTATTGTCTGTCATAGCTATCTATTACGTTACCAATTACACGGTTGTGATGTCAGGGGCATCAACAGCCTTCATGCCAACGACGTGGTAGCCACAATCAACATGATGTGTTTCACCCGAAACACCTGATGACAGGTCAGAAAGCAGATACACGCCAGCACCGCCAACATCATCAAGAGTTACATTGCGTTTCAGCGGAGAGTTATATTCATTCCATTTCAGAATATAGCGGAAATCACCAATGCCCGATGCGGCAAGTGTTTTCATGGGGCCAGCTGATAGGCCATTTACCCGGATATTCTTGCCACCAAGGTCAACAGCAAGATAGCGAACTGACGCTTCAAGAGCCGCCTTTGCAACACCCATAACATTATAATGCGGCATAACCCGCTCAGCACCATAATAGGTAAGGGTGACCATCGAGCCACCATCAGTCATTAATTCTGCAGCACGGCGCGCAAGAGCTGTAAAGGAGTAGACTGAGATATCCATTGTCCGCTGGAAGTTATCACGTGTTGTGTCAACATATCCGCCCTTCAGCTCTTCTTTGTCTGAATAGGCGATAGCATGGACGATAAAATCAATACTGCCCCACGTCTTTTTCAGCTCGTCAAAGACAGCATCCATAGAGGCTTCGTCTGTGACATCGCACGGCATGACAAGCGAGCTACCAACAGAGGCAGCAAGTGGCTCAACGCGTTTTTTCAACGCATCGCCTTGATAAGTAAAGGCTAGCTCGGCGCCTTGGGCAGCGGCAGCTGCCGATATACCCCATGCAATTGACCGTTCATTTGCAACACCCATAACAAGTCCGCGTTTTCCGGCCATGATGCCAGATGCGTCAGCGTCACTATTCATGAATCCCTCGTATTTTTATGAAGATAAACAGAAAAATTTCTGCCACTTCACTATATCAAAGTGACGTTTTTGTGCAAGCAATCACAGCATCCAGAACAATAAGACTGCCCGCTATTTAATGCTGTAGGTCACTGACTTGCGGATTTCGACACGCTCTCCAACAGTCAGGGGCCGTGGATGTTCCATCATCAAAATTCTGTCATCAGCTTCTATCTGCACGCGATAGCCGGTAATTTTTTCAACAATTTCTTCTAGAACAACCCTTTGGGTTGTGCAGACTTCTTGTTGACGATAGCCAATAATTTCACCGTTTGTAGCATCATCTTTGGCTTTTTTCCGGCCAACAAGTGCGCCCGCAACCGCGCCAATAGACCCAGCGCCGCTATTATCGGATAGTTTATTGCCGATGGCGCTGCCCAAAAGACCGCCAAGCAACATAGAGCCAATTTCGTTGCTTTCTTTTCCTTCAGCATAGATAGGGACATCTTTTATCTCGCACTGTTTCTCATTTGTGGGCGTTTTACGCACATAAGAAGACGTCAGCGTATCTACCTTTGTTACTGTGCCAAGAACTGAGTCAATGCGTGTTTCTGCCTGCAGAGAACTTGTTAAGCTTAGAACACTCACAAGAGCGGCAATCGTTCCAACAACAAATCTGTTATGCATGGTCTATGGCTCCCAAAAAAGGCATGATTAGTAATAGTAGGATTATACGACTATGATAAAATTTTGGCAAATTTATGGCAGCACTTTACATATTAGATAAGATGCCCGCGCGGCTCTTGTTCTTACGGGTAAGCTGTCTATGTTCATATGAAGAAGGCTTGATCGGGAAGGCCGCACGGGCTTTGAAGAAAAAGCTCTTTTACAAAAGGGATATACGACCATGACGACAGACAATAAATCAGCTTCATCGCCGGCAACCCCGCTTGGCATGGACCGTCTTTCTGAAAACCCCTACGCTATTTTTGCCCGCTGGTTTGATGAGGCTAAGGCAGCTGAAATCAATGACCCTGATGCAATGGCACTGGCAAGTGTGGATGAGGCCGGTATGCCCTCTGTGCGGATGGTATTGCTCAAGGAATGGTCCGAAGAAGGGTTTGTCTTCTATACTAATTATGAAAGCCGGAAATCAGCTGAATTATTGGCAACGGGTAAAGCTGCGTTTGTCATGCACTGGAAGTCGCTCCGCCGACAGGTCCGTGTTGTTGGGCCCGTTGAGCAGATACCTGCTGCCCAAAGTGATGCTTATTATAACTCTCGCCCTTATGGCAGTCGGATTGGGGCATGGGCGTCTATTCAGTCGCGGCCACTCGAAACACGCCAGGAGCTTGCAGATAGGGTGGCTGAGCTTGAAGCAACCTATCCTGAGGCTCCGCCGCGCCCACCACATTGGGGCGGTTTTATCATTCGCCCTGATGAAATCGAATTATGGGCCGATGGTGAGTTCAGGCTCCATGATCGGTTTCGCTTTACCCGCAATGACGCCGGACACTGGCAGTCAGACCGGCTCTACCCCTAATTTTTCGTCTGCTTGTTGTTTTTGCTAAAACTCAGTCGCATGTGAACAGATTTTTGGCCTTAAAACTGCTATTTAATTGTCATGAATTCAGTAATGAGTACGGCAAATGACCTGTTTGGTGAGGCCTATTCATTATCTGGGGCAAGAGGCAGGGGAAATAAGGCATGAAAACACAGGCGCGTGTAGTCGTTATTGGCGGCGGTGTAGTGGGGGTTAGTACCCTTTACCATTTGGCAAAAAAGGGCTGGTCAGATGTCGTTCTTATTGAACGCAAAGAGCTGACATCAGGCTCTACATGGCATGCGGCAGGCTTGCTGCCATTGTTTAATATGTCCTATTCAGTCGGCCAAATTCACAAATACTCAGTTGACCTGTATGGCAGCTTGGAAGAAGAAACGGGGCTAAATGCTGGCCTCAGCCGTGTGTCGAACATCCGTCTTGCTACCAATCAGGACCGGATGGATGAATATATGCAATATCGCGGTGTGGCGGAAACCATTGGCGTAGATGTTGAAATACTCACCCCAGAACAGGTTGTTGATATCTGGCCACTTGCTGTGCCGGATGGACTTATTGGTGCTATTCGTCATCCGTGGGATGGCTATATTCAGCCCGCCGATTTAACCCAAGCCCTTGCCAAAGGCGCTAGAGACAAAGGCGCTGAAATCTATCGTAATACAGGGGTTAGCAGCATCACGCGAACAGCGTCTGGCGCGTGGTGTGTGAGCACAGATAAAGGCGATATTGAGTGTGAACATATCGTATCGGCAACAGGTAATTTTGCGCGTAAGACCGGCGCAATGGTGGGGATTGATATTCCTGTTATACCGGTTGAACATCAATATATCGTTACCGAACCGCATCCTGCTATTCAAGAACGTCAGGCACAGGGTTTGCCGGAAATGGGCGTCCTGCGCGAATCTGATGGCTCATGGTATATGCGCGAAGAAAATGGCGGATTGCTGCTTGGCCCTTATGAGGTTGGTGCGCCGGTATGTTATTTTGATGGGCCGGATGAAAATAGTGAATATGAGCTGTTCCAAGAAGATCTGGAACGCTTAATGCCGCATATTGAATCAGCAATTGCGCGTGTACCGGCCTTTGCTGAGGTCGGGGTTAAAAAAGTCTATAATGGCGCAATTGCCTATACGCCGGACGGCAGCCCGATTGTTGGCCCTGCATGGGATTTACCGAATTTCTGGCTGAATGAAGGTCATAGTTTTGGCATTACGGCGGCCGGCGGTGCGGGCTGGCAGCTTGCCGAATGGATTGTTGAGGGAGAGCCCACAATCGATATGAACGGTGTTGATCCGCGCCGATTTGGCAGCTATGCAACCAAAAGCTATTTGAAAGAGAAGAATGAAGAAGCCTATGCAAATGTCTTCTCCATCCATTATCCGGATGAGGAGCGTGAAGCTGCCCGTCCTCTACGAACAGCGCCTTGTTATGACAGGCTAAAAGCGATGGGGGCTGTGTTTGGCCATAAATTTGGCTGGGAGCGGGCAAACTGGTTTGCGCCCGAAGGCACGCCGCAGGAAGATAGCTGGTCATTCCGGCGTTCGGGCTGGTTTGATGCCATCGGCGCAGAAACCCGCAACGTAACAGAAAATGCTGGCCTGCTTGATATGTCTGCATTCGCAAAATGCCGTATCGAAGGTCCGGGTGCCGAAGCGTTTCTGGAACATGTGATGGCCAATAAGCTGCCGCGCAAAGTAGGCCGGATGGTGCTGGCTCATGCGTTGGCGCCGCGCGGCGGGGTCCATTCTGAATTCACCATTATGCGGGAATCAGATGACAGCTTCTATCTTGTCTCTGCCGGAGCAGCACAGCGGCTGGATCATGACTGGCTGAAACAGCATATGCCGAAAGATAGGTCTGTTAGCTTTACAGACCTTACCAATGCAATGGGCGTTCTGGTTCTTGCTGGACCAAAGTCACGTGATATTCTCTCCCAACTCACCCTCAGCGATTTATCCAACCAAGCCTTCCCATGGCTATCGGTTCAAACGATTGATGTCGGGCTTGCGCCATGCATTGCTGCGCGGGTGAATTTTGTCGGAGAGCTTGGCTGGGAGCTGCATCATCCTATCGAATATCAAAATCATATTTTCGATGAGCTATTCCGTATTGGCAAAGCCCATGGGTTGAAGCCATTTGGTATTCGGGCAATGGATTCAATGCGGCTGGAAAAATCATACCGGCTTGTTGGTACTGAAATGAGCATTGAATATGCGGCACTTGAATCAGGCCTTGACCGATTTGTACAGCTGCAGAAGCCTGATTTTATTGGCCGTGAAGGATTGCTGTCATGGCAGGAACGTGGCTTTGAGAATAGCTTTGCGACGTTACGTGTTGATAATACCACAGATGCAGATGCGATTGGCGGTAATCCTATTTACCTGAAAGGTGAACTTGTTGGCCGGGCAACCTCTGGCGGCTACGGGTTCAGGGTCGGCGCATCGCTGGCTCTGGCAATGATAAAGCCTGCACATGCAGAGGTTGGCAAAAAGCTGGAAATAGATATCTTAGGGACCCGCTACCCAGCGGAAATCATTGATGAAAGTCCTTTTGATCCCCATAATGAAAAACTACGTTCCTAGTTGTCTGAAACATAATAACTTTATCGTAAACAAGGAAGAAATCTATGACTGAACAGGGTAGTGAACGGCGCTCACGGCGCGGCGGTGGCAGGGATGCTCGCAGAACATTACGTGGTAATGCGTCTGCTGTAATTACGCCGTTTCTTGTGCGTCATATTCCGCCCGTGGATATGTTGACCGATGAGGCAGCCGAAGCCATTGAAGATGCGGCTGAGACGGTCCTTGAAGAAATTGGTATTGATTTCCGGGATGATCCAGAAGCGCTGGAAATCCTGAAAGGGGTTGGCTGTGATATTCAAGGAGAGCGTGTCCGGTTCCCGCGCGGTCTTGCCCGCCAGCTTTGTCAGACAGCCCCAAGCCAATTTACCCAATATGCCCGTAATCCTCAGCGTAACGTTGAGATAGGCGGGAATAACACTGTTTTTGCGCCTGTCTATGGGCCGCCTTTTGTGCGCGACCTTGAAGGTGAGCGACGCTATGCAAAAATTGAAGATTTCACCAATTTTGTAAAGCTCGTCTATATGCTTCCCGGTCTGCATCATTCTGGTGGCACAGTGTGCGAGCCAGTTGATTTGCCTGTTACAAAGCGGCATTTGGATATGATTTATGCTCATATGCGCTATTCAGATAAGCCATTCATGGGGTCGGTGACGGCACCTGAGCGGGCGCATGACACAGTAGAGATGTGCAAAATCCTGTTTGGGGCTGATTTTGTTGGCTCGAACTGCGTGACTGTATCTCTTATCAATGCAAACTCTCCTATGACATGGGATGAGATGATGCTTGGGTCTTTGAAAGTCTATGCACGGGCAGGGCAGGGTGTTGTCATATCGCCGTTTATTCTAGCGGGTGCAATGTCACCTGTATCTGTTGCTGGAACGCTGGTTCAAATACTTGCCGAAGCGATGAGCGGCATTGCTTTTGCGCAGGCTGTTAATCCGGGTGCTCCTTGTATTTTTGGTAGTTTTGCAAGTTCGATTTCGATGCAAACAGGTGCGCCAACATTCGGCACGCCCGAGCCTGCAAAAGTGCTTTATGGCTGCGCTAAGCTTGCCCGCCGTTTGGGCGTTCCCTTCCGCTCTGGCGGGTCACTTACCGGCGCCAAGACAGCCGATGCACAAGCTGCATATGAATCAGCACATACCTTACTGCCAACCGTGCTTGGCGGGGTAAATTTCTCGCTTCATTCGGCCGGATGGCTCGAAGGTGGCCTGGTTGCTGACTTTGCCAAGCTTGTTCTAGATGCTGACCAGTTGACCATGATGGAGAGCATGGTAAGCGGAATTGATGTCAGTGAAAACGGACTAGCCCTTGATGCCTTGCGCGAAGCAGGCCCCGGCCAGCATTTCCTTGGCAACGCCCATACCCAAGCAAATTTCGAAACAGCTTTTTGGCGTTCTTCGATGACGGATAATAAAACGTTTGAGCAGTGGGATATTGAGGGCCGTGTTGAAAGCGAAGAACGCGCACGGGTACGGGCGCGCGACATGCTGGCATCCTATCAGGCACCAGAACTTGATCCAGCAATTGATGAGGCGCTGAAAGACTATATTCAGAGCCGTAAGGATAGCCTGCCAGATAGCGAATATTAACAAACCCAAAAATAGGGCTGTTGCGCTCGTCTTGTGCGTTAGCCGCCGCTCTTGGGTGTCACATGATAGCCATATTCACAAGCTGCATCTTTCAGCCACGCCATAACATAATCAAGAAAGCTTGTTCGGCAGATAATCCGGAATGATGTGTCTGCCTCGCATAATAGCGTAATAGAGGCTGAGGCGAGCAGCGTTTGGGCGCACATGCGGGGTGTGAACTTTGTATCATGCAAATCAAGTGCGCAGCCTTTGGCAAGTAGGTCTCTTGCGGCTGGTCCATCAAGCTGAAGGCAGGCCAGTGCATCAGTAACAATAGTGGCAGCATGATGTTGGCTGGCAAGTGCGCCGCTAATAACAGATGATAGGCTGTCCTCTTCGCCTGCTTTGACAAGCACCAGATATTCATCAGGACCGAGCCAAATAACACGCCTCTGGCCGCTCTTAATTACCATATTGGGTGTATCGGGAAGGGCTGCCCCTAAGAATTTTATCAGCTGGGAAGATGCATTGGGCGCACATCTCAGATTCACTTTACCACAGGCTGAAAGGTCAGTTATTACAACGCCTTCAGTGCCCCCATCTGGATGTGGCATCTGGTCTGGTAATTGTCCTGCCTGAGCTTCACGGGCAGAAATGTCAGGATGAGCTTGTGCCATTAAGACGGTCTCCTTGCGCATCATAAAATACAGTGTTTGTGACAACGGCCTTGATTGGTTTTTGGCCATCAAGCATAGGAATCCAGACCGTTTCTCCTAATAGCTTATGGCCACCTTTCAAGAGCGCCATGGCAATAGAATAACCTAAATTAGGCGAGGCATAGGATGATGTGACATGTCCCAGCATATCCATTGGTGGTGGCTGGGTTGGGTCCAGTACGGCATGTGCGCCTTCGGGAATAACATCGTTGGGGTTAACCGTTCGCAGTCCGACAAGCTGTTTGCGTTTCGGGTCTGCCATTGAGGTTCGCTCAAGGGCGCGTTTGCCGATGAAGTCAGACTTCTTTTTGGACACAATCCAGTTCATGCCAAGGTCGAGCGGTGTGACAGTACCATCCGTTTCCTGACCGACAATGATAAACCCTTTTTCGGCGCGCAGCACATGCATTGCCTCAGTCCCATAAGGCGTAATCCCAAAGGCCTCTCCAGCCTTCATCAGGGCTGTCCAGAGGGCAACGCCATAACGGGCTGGCACATTGATTTCATAGGATAGCTCGCCAGTAAATGAAATACGGAATAGGCGCGCTGGAAGGCCTGAAATATATCCCTCTTTCATGCTCATAAACGGAAATGCGGTATCTGATAAATCAATAGAAATATCTGCTGCTTCAAGAATGGCGCGGGCATGAGGGCCGGAAAGGGTTGCAACCGACCATTGCTCGGTAACCGAAGTCAGGAAAACATCTAGTTCTGGCCATTCCGTCTGCAACCATTCTTCCATCCAGTCAAGCACACCAGCAGCACCGCCAGTCGTGGTTGTCATATGATAGTGATTATCTGCCAGTCTGGTGGTAACGCCGTCATCCATCACCATGCCATCATCTTTGAGCATCAGCCCGTAGCGACATTTTCCAACCGCAAGAGAGGAGAAATTATTAGTATAGATACGGTCAAGGAAGGTGGCAGCGTCTGTGCCGCGGACATCAATTTTCCCCAAGGTTGACGCGTCCAGCAAACCAGCTGTTGTGCGCGCTGCTGTTACTTCGCGCGTGACAGCCTGTTCCATGGTTTCGCCGTCATGGGGATAATACCATGCCCGCATCCATTGCCCAACATGCTCAAATTTAGCGCCGGCTGACCGGTGCCAGCTATCCATGCGTGTGAGCCGCACTGCATCGAACAGCCCGCCAATATCGCGTCCTGCAATCATCCCCATAGATGTCGGGGTGTAAGGCATCCGGAAGGTCGTTGTGCCAACATCTGGAATATCATGACCAAGGGCGTCTGCTAGAATGCCGAGGGCGTTCATATTTGATGTCTTGCCCTGGTCGGTTGCCATGCCTGTTGTTGTATAGCGTTTTACATGTTCAACAGACTGGTAGCCTTCGCGCACAGCCAGCTGAATATCAGCAGAGGTTACATCATTCTGGAAATCAACAAATGCTTTGGCGCCCTGTCCTGCACCCGCTAATGAGGGCGCTTTCCAGTAGGCCATTGGCGCATAGCTTATTTTCACAGCAGTCACATCTGGTGTGCTCAGCACTGTGCATGTGCCGCCAATAGAGTGTACTGCCTTAGTGGCTGCACGTATCGCTTCAGTAAGGCCGCGCTGAAGATCAAAGCTTCCATTACACGCGCCAATTGATTGTTCTGCTTCATGGGACGCGCCCGGCTTAAAGCATAAATGCTTGTCATCCCAGACCAGCTTGCCGCGGGCTTGCGAGTGCAGATGTACTGTGGGCGTAAGGCCCCCTGACATCATCACAAGGTCACAATCCATATGGAGCGCTTCGCCCATAATCTCTCTGCCATCATCACTTATCGCAGAGACTTCAACCCGTCCTACATGATGGATACCAAAAGCGCCTGTTAGCCCATGGCCAGACAGAATAGGGATGCCAGCATCTCTGGCAGCCTTCACCACTGGTCCTTTGATGGTCGCGCGCGTATCCACAATAGCCCGCACAAAACCACCCGCATTCTGAAAGGCAAGGGCAGCGTGATAGGCTGTATCATTGTTTGTGACGATAATGGCGCGGCTTCCGGGCAGAACGCCATATTGGGTAATGTAGGATTGTACAGCACTCGCCAGCATGATGCCGGGAAGATCATTGCCGCCAAAAACAAGCGGGCGCTCGATACATCCTGTTGCCAGAATAACCTGTGTGGCCCGAACCTTCCACAGACGCATCCGCGGCAGATGTGCGGGGCGCGTACTCATATGGTCTGTCACCCGTTCTGCCAGTGTAATGTAATTATGGTCGCCATATCCGAACATTGTTGTCCGCCGCAGAAGCGTTACATTATCCATCTCTGACAGCAGCGACAGCATTTTTTTAACCCAGTCAATCGCTGGCATATTGTCAATTTCAACAGCATCATAGCTTAACAGCCAGCCGCCAAATTCAGGCTGTTCATCAACAAGAATAACACGCTGACCACTTAAACCAGCCTGATAGGCGGCCATCAGGCCGGCAGCGCCGCCGCCAGCGATCACTATCTCGCAATGGCGGTGGGTTTTCTCGTAGCGATCAGGGTCAACCGGGTCAGATGCAACCTTGCCTAACCCTGCGGCATTGCGAATGAAATGTTCATAAGTCATCCAGAATGAGGCAGGCCACATAAAGGTTTTATAATAGAAACCAGCCGGCAGATATCGTGACATAAGAGAGTTTACTGAGCCAATATCATATTTCAGAGACGGGAATCTATTCTGGCTCGTTGCAACAAGCCCGTCATAAAGTTCAACCTGTGTTGCTTTTAGATTTGGCTCAGCATAGGCACCTGTCCCAACCCGCACTAATGCGTTTGGCTCTTCAGGGCCGGCGCTCATAATGCCGCGCGGGCGATGATATTTAAAGGAGCGACCAATCAGGTGCACACCTGCAGCGAGCAGTGCAGATGCAAGCGTATCACCTGCACAGCCCTGATAGGATTTCCCATCAAAGGTGAAGCTGAGAGGCTTGTCTGTCTGTGTTACAGTTCCAGCCGAAAGTCTGTATTTTTGTGAGGACATCTGTTTTGTCTTCCTTAAACTCACATCATCATAATGTAAGCCCTTATTGTTGGGGCTTTTTTGAGGGGTGGTGAGCGTTACTTGTTAACGGCAGCTGCTTCAGCCGCAGTAGTGCGCCGCCAGCTATTATTATAGGCTTTCTTTCCAGCAGTGCGGCGTGGTTTGCTGCCCATCGCATAGACTTCCAGAATATCATGGCTGACTGTATCGCGTACAACATTAAACCAGCGGCGGCAGCCAGACGCATGGCGCCAGCGCTCTAAAAACACGCCTTTTGGATTGTCTCGCAAGAACAGATATTCACCAAAGGCAGCATCTGAAATTTTATTATTGGCAAGCGGGCGCGATATGTGCGCCTCGCCGCCACATGAAAACTCAAGCTCGTCACGCGGTCCACAATAAGGACAGGGTAGTTGAAGCATGTAATCTCTCCTTTATGTCTTGTTGCTGAGCAGATATTTCACGGCGCGGTTAATGGGCAACACCAGCTGCACCATGTTCATCAATCAGAAAGCCTGTTTCAAACCGGCTGAGCGCGTAAGGGGCGGCAATTTTATTGGGTCTATCATTGGCAATAAGGTCTGCAAATACATGCCCTGACCCCGGTGTGGCTTTAAACCCGCCTGTTCCCCAGCCGCAATTGAAATACAGCCCGTCAATATCAGTTTTTGATAGAATAGGCGATGCATCAGGACAGGTATCAACAATGCCGCCCCAATGACGAAGCATCCGCAAACGCGACATAAACGGAAATAGCTCAACCGCAGCGGCAATCATATGCTCTGGCACAGGGAATGAGCCACGCTGGGCGTAGGAATTATATTTATCAACGCCGGCGCCGAGCACCATTTCGCCCTTATCAGACTGCGAGATATACATATGGACCGCATTTGACATAATAACGGTATCCAGAATAGGTTTAATCGGCTCTGAGACCAGCGCCTGAAGAGGCCGGCTTGCGAGCGGCAGATGAATGCCTGCCATATCTGCCATTACTGAGGAATGACCAGCAACTACACAGCCAACCTTATTGGTTTTGATGAAGCCCATATTGGTGTCGATGCCAATGATTTTTCGGCCTTTTCTGCGGAGACCCGTAACTTCGCAATTCTGGATAATATCAACACCCATATCGTCTGCTGCACGGGCATATCCCCACGCAACAGCATCATGACGCGCGGTACCACCGCGCTGTTGCACAAAGCCGCCCATCACAGGATAGCGGATAGATTGGTCGATATTAATGCATGGCACAAATTTCTTAATCTCAGCAGGGCTCATCACGTCTGAATCGATTCCGTTCAGCCGGATAGCATGCACTCTGCGGGACATTTCTTTTAGCTCATGTTCTGAATGGGCGATGGTGAGCACGCCGCGCTGACTGAACATGATGTTGAAATTCAGGTCTTGAGCCAACCCTTCCCATAATTTCAGAGCATGCTCATAAATGGAGGCTGATTCATCCCACAGATAGTTCGAGCGGATAATGGTCGTATTACGGCCAGTATTGCCGCCACCAATCCAGCCTTTTTCAATAACGGCTATGTTTTTCATGCCATGCACAGATGCTAGATAATAGGCAGTTGCAAGGCCATGGCCGCCGCCGCCAATAATCACAGCATCATAGGATGCTTTCGGACTTGCTTTGCGCCAGGCACGCTGCCAGTCCTGATGATAGCTTGCTGCGTTGCGGGCAAGAGCAAAGGCAGAATAGCGTTTTTTCTTATCGTTTAACGCGCCATGCCCTCTATCAATATCAGATGCTACCATTACTTAAATCCTGCTATGTGTCCTGCTATTATGGACTATCGCCAAAAGCGATGTTCTGTCAGATATATCGAAATCTATCGTAGCTATCTGATAACAGCTAGTCTGTATTTACCCACAAAGACTAATACATGCTCAAATGGTGAGAAAAGCTTGTCTTGGCGGCGACTTCAGCTTGTATTGTTTCGACATCTATAACCCGAAGCGGCATTTGGGTGCCTGAAACAGCAGGCATAAGCGCCAAGATGCACCCGGCCAAGCTCTGCCATTCTTGTTATTATCCCTGAAAGGCTTATAGTTAGTCTGTTCGATTATCAAAAATGGATTAGCTTAGTTGTGAAACAGCTGAAACCAAGAAAGGCTTATGATGCCTGTCATTAATAGAATAGCAGATTTTCATCCCGATATGACTGAATGGCGGCATGCGTTGCATGCGCATCCTGAAATCTGTTTCGAAGAAGTATGGACGGGCGATTTCATTGCAGAAAAGCTCAGCTCTTTTGGGATCGAGGTGAGCCGCGGTCTAGGTAAAACAGGTGTTGTTGGTATGCTAAAGGGGCAGGGAAGCTCCAGCCGGGCCATTGGCCTGCGCGCAGATATGGACGCGCTCCCCATGCCAGAAGAAAATCATTTTGAGCATCGCTCCCAGATAGACGGTAAGATGCATGCCTGCGGTCATGATGGGCATATGACAATGCTACTTGGCGCGGCACGTTATCTTGCCGAGACACGGAATTTCGATGGCACTGTCTATTTTATTTTTCAGCCTGCCGAAGAAGGCGGTGCTGGCGGTAAAGCAATGGTTGATGATGGGCTGTTTGAAAAGCATCCTGTGCAGGATGTCTGGGGCATGCATAACTGGCCGGGCCTGCCTGCTGGAGAGGTTGCGGTAAGTACCGGCGCTTGCATGGCAAGTGCAGACCATTTTGCTATCACCTTAACCGGGCGTGGCAGTCACGCTGCTATGCCGCATCAATCGATTGATCCAGTTCTTGCTGCGGCTGGTCTTGTGCAGGCACTCCAAATGGTTGTCTCTCGGACTACTGACCCGCTTGACCCGGCTGTTCTGTCTGTCACGATGCTGAATGGCGGCAGTGCATTTAATGTCATCCCCGATACCGTAACGCTTGGCGGAACAGCGCGGGCAATGGTTGCCTCAACGCGTGCGGCCATAGAGCAGAAAATTCGTGATATTAGCGCGCTGACAGCCAAGGCGCATGGCTGTTCGGTTGACGTAGATTGGCGGCCAGGATACCCGCCAACAATTAATACCGAAACAGAGGCTCTTCGGGCAGCAGATGTCGCACGCGCCGTAGTCGGAAGTGACAAGGTCCATATGAATATACCGCCCTCTATGGCGGCTGAAGATTTTGCCTTTATGCTTGAAGAGCGTCCGGGCGCTTATATCTGGCTTGGCGCTGGTGAAGCTGTCGAAGGCAAGATGCTTCATAATACTGGCTATGATTTTAATGACGATATTTTGCCAGTTGGGGCTAGTTATTGGTCACAGCTTGTTGAAAGCGAATTGCCGCGTAGCTCGCAGGCATAGGAGAGATTATCAATGGAACGCTCGCCATCATCTGCCTTCACATTGTCAGCTCTCTTGTTCGGCGTTACCGTGCTTGGATTAGTGGTTGCTGCGAGCTGGGTCGTCTGGCGTGAATTGGGTCAGATTGACTTAGGATTTCATGGATGGGTTGCTCTCATCCTAGGCTCAGTAGCAATGGTAGCCCTTGGTGGCGGCTTGATGTGGCTAAGCTTTTATTCCAGCCGTAGTGGCCATGATAGCGCTGCACATTATGACCCCGGTGATGAAACCGACTAATCAGAGCCGGTGATGGCAGTGCCTGTGCTATCCAAATTACCAGCATT
>DGJU01000089.1:0-4169 GCA_002387605.1 Alphaproteobacteria bacterium UBA4588
AATCTTACTAACGTAAATCTTACTGGCGCATATTTTGCTTATGCTTATCTCGCCGGTGCTAGTCTTCTTAACGTAAATCTCAGAAATGCCGATCTCAGTGATGCCGATTTCAGTCATGTAGTAGGGCTTACCCAAGAGCAGTTAGACAAAGCCGCTCAACATCCAGAAGGTAAACCTCCGATATTGCCCATTGAGTTTTACTGGGATGAGGATGCCGCTAAAAAACGATATATTGATTCTAGGCCCCCTAAATCTTAACGCTATAAAACATCCTCTGCTGTTTGCTAAAACCCCCTCTACTCTGTTCTGCTGTCATATGCTGGTCTATCTAGCTGGGCTTATGACGGGGCCGGATATCATATCTGCCTTTATTGCATCACCATTTTGACCATCGGTTCGGCCTGTGGTAGTGCTCGGGGGCATTTCTTGTATTATGCGGCGATGAGGGGGCATAGCGCCTGTCTGATGCCTGCATTTAGCCTGTTGAAATGAGGGTGTGGTCCCGTGCTGGATTGAACGCCGTTTTCTGTCGTTAAAAATTCACTTAAGAGATGTAATATGGCAAAATCACTTCTGCGCGTTTGGCAATATGCTCTGGGGTCTTATTCTGATGATAAGACGGCACCCTATGATAAGCCGATGCTTATTATCAGAACATTTTGGGTTCTGCTTCACATCACAACCTGCTTATTTATCATTGCTGGCAATGGAAAAACGCTCGGTTTCTGGTAGAATCTGCCCAGTATTCCATCATAACTGACATATCGCTACCCTCTGCCAAACAGCCTTGCTCGGCCTTGGGGCGTGATGTAGCGTTTTGCCTTCGCTTATAACTCCGCTCTATGTGAACTGCAGAAATGCTATCCCCATGGCTGTGCCGAAGACAGCGTGTGACAGCATTGCAAGGACGCATACTTTTAGCGGGGTTGGGGTGTTGCGCGCAAACAGGCCTTTGCCAAGGGCGGGCAGGAAAAAACACCATGGCACAACAGAGCTTGCTATCCCAAAGATCAGGCCGTCCTGCCAGTTATAGGACAGCATGTTCAGATTTTCAGCCAGCACCCAATAGGCAATGGCATAGCCAATCCCAACAAGGTAATGCACAATCCAGCCGAGCTTTACCTCACCAGCCAGTGCCGGCATGTCATCAATGGCAGGATTAATAAGAGCGCCCTTGGTAACCCCATAATAGGACCAGCGCCCCACAACGCCCCAGTTTGAGGCCGGAATATTGACTGTTACCTGAAGCAGCCTCTGCCAGATATCCATTGCGGCACAGGCACAAATGCCAGCTATGATAATCGCGGTGATTGACATTTTATATCCCTCTCATGACGTCACGGGGATGACTGTAAAGGCTTATTTGTTTGTCTTAAAGCTCCTTTTTTCCTTTTTGGACAGAGCTGTTTTCTGCTGGCAGTATTTTTCCCGATATCCTACAGTTTTTGCCATGATGCGCGCGTTAAGATGAGGAGGACGAGATGCCAGAACAGATAAATGCAGAGGCAAATGCAGAGATATTGTTTGATACGCTATTATTTGATGTTGCTGATAATGTCGCAACAATCACGTTAAACCGTCCGGAACATTTCAATGCGCTAAATTATCAGATGGCAGATGATTTACTGGCGGCCGCAATCCAATGTGATGAGCGCAGTGATATTCGGGCTGTTATTATTACTGGGGCAGGCGATAAAGCGTTTTGTGCTGGTGGTGATTTGCATTCTTTTCATGCTTACGCTCCTGACATGGCCTCTCACCTGAAATTAGTCACCCTGCTATTGCATGGCGCTGTCTCTCGGTTTACGCGGATGGATGCGCCTGTTATTGCGGCGATAAACGGCGTGGCGGCTGGGGCTGGTATTTCGTTTGTTGGATTTCCTGATTTGGCAATTGCCTCGACCGAAGCGCGGTTTGTGTCTGCTTATACCGGATCTGGTCTCACGCCTGATGGCTCATCAACTTATTTTCTGCCACGCATTATTGGCCAGCGTCGCTATCTGGAACTGGCAATGACTAATCGCATGCTATCAGCTGATGAAGCAGCCGATTGGGGTTTGGTGAATAAAGTTGTGCCGCATGACAGGTTAAGGCAGGAAGCCCGCGCGCTTGCAACTACGCTTGCCGCCGGTCCATCGCGCGCCTTTGGCCGGCTAAAGGATATGGTGCATCACTCCTTTGGTGCCTCTGCTGAGGGCCAGATGGAACTAGAAGCCCGAATGCTGGCAGACTCAACAAAGACAGAGGATGGTAAGGCAGGTATTGCGGCGTTTGTCGGCAAAACAAAGCCAGTATTTTCTGGAAAATAAGGGTTAGGTAACGGTGCGGTTCTTTGTCCTACTGCGCCTGCTTATTGCTTTTTTACTGGCATATATTGCGAATGATTATTACTTACATCTCTAGCGGGCAGTTATTGTCGCTGTTTAAGGTTTTTTGGGAGTGTGCTGATACCTCCTAAAATTTTAGACGAGGTGAGGGGCGGATTAGTATCTGCTGCAAGGGAAGTCACATACGAATGTCACTATTTCGTAATTTGTCGATTGGGATTGGGCAGGCTTATCATGTTGTGAGCCTCCAGCAGCGTGTCTGGCAGGCTGTGCTCATCTTGCTATGCCTGTTGCTCCTAGCGCCCATCTTGGCAGTTGTTATGTCTGCTATTGGCGATACAAGCGGTCTTCTGCGCCATCTTATCTCAACTGTTCTGCCGACTTACGTAACAACCACGCTCTCCTTGATGGCGGCAGTTGGCGTTATTGCTCTGCTGTTTGGTGTAACAACAGCCTGGATTGTTAGCCGGTATCAGTTTAGCGGCAAAAAAGTCATTGAATGGATGCTGGTTCTCCCCGCCGCCATTCCGGCTTATATTATTGCGTATTGCTACACAGATTTTCTTGAATATGCCGGCCCCCTTCAGACAGGCTTGCGGGCGCTTTTTGGCTGGCAGACGTCACGCGATTACTGGTTTCCTGAAATACGGTCTTTTGGCGGTGCGGCCCTTATGATGGCCTCTGTTCTGTATCCTTATGTCTATCTGCTGGCGCGGACAGCCTTTCGTCAGACATCACGCGATCTGTTTGAGATGACGGCTTTGTCAGGCCGGAATATGTTTGTCTATGCCGCTCTGCCGCTGGCACGTCCTGCGATTGTGGCAGGTCTCTCGCTTGTTTTAATGGAAGTTGTCTCTGATTTTGGCACGGTTGAATTTTTCGCTCTTGAAACGCTTACCCTTGGTATTTTCAATGTATGGCTGGGGATGAATAACATTACTGCGGCGGCTCAACTTGCTGTTTTTGCATTTATTCTGATTGGCGGATTGCTGATGATAGAAATTTTTGCCCGCTCGCGCGCCTCTTTCCGGCATGGTGGCAGCGGGCGGCATGGGGTTCCTGTTATCAGACTGTCTGGTCGTAAAGCTGTTTTATGTATTCTGTTATGCAGTGTTCCTATTATCATCGGGTTCGCTGGGCCGTTTTCTATTCTTCTTAGTTTTGTGATTGATGATGTGATGCGCGGCTTCCAGATAGCGCAGGCGGCTAATATTGGCCGTCTTGCTGCAAACTCGCTTCTGCTTGCGGCTGTGGTTGCAGGGCTAATTCTTGTGCTCAGCGTGATTATCGGTCTCATTGCAACCTATCAGTCAGGCCGGTTTGGACGGATTCTCTCGGCTGCCTCTGCCACAGGATATGCCTTCCCCGGTACCATCCTTGCGCTGGGCGTGTTGGGTTTTACCGGATATTGTGATGGATTATTTCAAACTGCCTTTTCGACCACATTATTTGCCGGTGGGTTTCTGGTGCTGATGCTCGGGCTTATTGTGCGGTTTCAGGCTGTTGGGTTTGGCGCTGTCATGTCAGGGCTTGAGCGGATGCCGCCACATATGATGGAATCAGGCCGTATTTTAGGGCATGGGTTTAGTAAGTCCGTGCGGTCAGTTATCTTTCCGTTGTTGCGAAGCTCAGTGCTTGTTGGAGGGCTTTTGGTATTTGTAGATATTTTAAAAGAGCTGCCTATGACATTGATTTTGCGGCCATTTTCTTTTGAAACATTCTCAACATTTACCTATCAATATGCCAAAGAGGAAATGCTGGAACAGGCTGCCATGCCAGCGTTATTTATTGTTCTTGCTGGTCTTGTGCCGGTGATGATTGCGAATTCTGCTTTGCGGGCAG
>DGJU01000089.1:4277-9573 GCA_002387605.1 Alphaproteobacteria bacterium UBA4588
ATTACCATGATTAAAGGTTTGATAGCGCCAGTGATGACACCGTTCAATAATCAAATGGCGTTGGATCAGGGGCTTTATAATGCGCTTGCGGCCCGCCTTCTTGACCAAGGATGTTCTGGACTTGCGCCATTTGGGACAACCGGTGAAGCGCTTTCTGTTAGCTCGCGTGAGCGAATGGATGCTCTTGAAGGGTTGGTTGCATCAGGCATTAATCCGTCAGTGATTATTCCGGGTACAGGATTATGTAATCTGGATGATACTGTTGAGCTTAGCCGTCATGCTCTTGAGCTAGGCTGTGCGGGTGTGATGACCTTGCCACCCTTTTATTTTAAAGGTGTTTCGGATGATGGTTTGTTCAGTTATTACGAACAGCTTATTGCGGCGATTAACCATCCAGCCTTGAAAATCTATCTGTATCATATCCCGCAAGTATCGGGTGTTGGGCTTTCGATTGAGTTGGTGAGACGTCTGCGCTCGGCTTATCCAGATGTGATTGTTGGTATTAAGGATAGCTCTGGCGTGTGGGATAATACCGCTGAGCTGCTGAAAATTGAGGGTCTTATTGTCTATCCGGGGGCAGAATTGCCGGTGATTGACGCTATCAAGCTCGGCGCGCCGGGCTGTATCTCTGCTACGGCAAACTTAAACCCAACAGATATTGCGGCTGTGATTGACCTCTGTCATGAAGGACGGTGGGATGAGGCTGAAGCCTTGCATGAAAAGGTTAAAAAAGTCAGACTGCTATTTCAGGATTATGCGCCAATTCCGGCTCAGAAAGCATTGATGGCACGTATTACTGGTGATGATAAATGGCATAATCTGCGCGCGCCTTTGCAAGCTATATCAGCTGATAAAGCTGCTGAACTTGCTACGGTTCTGACAACTGATTTTGGGTTTGATTTTGACTCCTAAGAGAAAAAAGAAGCGGTAAAATGTTTGATAAACAAAATATTTCTGATGCGATTTCAGTTCTGAAACAGCAATTTGGTGAGCGTCTCACCGAAGCAACTTCGGTACGCCAGCACCATGCGCAATCAACAACGCGTATGGCACAGCAATTACCAGACGCGGTTGTGTTTGCACATTCAAGTCAGGATGTATCAGACATTTTAAAAATCTGTAATCGTCATAAATGCCCAGTGATTGCCTTTGGGATTGGCTCATCACTTGAAGGTCATGTCAATGCCGCTCATGGCGGAATATCCATTGATATGAATAACATGAATAGTATTCTTCAAGTGAATAATGAAGATTTGGATGCTGTTATCCAACCAGGTGTGACGCGTGAGCAGTTAAATGAATATTTGCGCGATTCAGGATTGTTTTTCCCTATCGATCCTGGTGCAAATGCTAGTCTTGGCGGTATGGCAGCGACGCGGGCGTCAGGCACAAACGCTGTGCGCTATGGCACGATGAAGGATAATATTCTGGCGCTTGAAGTTGTGATGCCGGATGGCCGGATTATCCGGACAGGTACACGGGCGCGGAAATCATCGGCTGGCTATGATATGACGCGTCTTTTTATTGGCTCAGAAGGCACACTTGGTATCATTACAGAACTCACGGTCAAGTTGCATGGCATACCGGAGAAGATTGCTGGCGGCATCTGTTCGTTTCCGACCATTAAAGCGGCTTGTGATGCCGTAATTTCTGTTATCCAATTTGGCATTCCTGTGGCGCGTATAGAATTGCTTGATGCATTGCAGGTAAAGGCCTGTAACGGCTATTCTGGGCTGACTTTGCCTGAAGAGCCGCTTCTTTTGATAGAGTTCCATGGCACTGAGGCGTCTGTTGCTGAACAGGCTGAATCTTTTGGCGATATAGCGTCTGAGCATACTGAGAGTGAGTTTGTCTGGACAACTAATACAGAAGAGCGCTCAAAACTCTGGAAAGCGCGGCATGATGCTTATTGGGCGTCAATGTCATTAATGCCGGGGGCTGTGTCTGTCTCCACTGATGTTTGTGTGCCTATCTCGCGTCTTGCAGAATGTGTTGAGCTCACTCGTATTGATATGGAAGAGCATGGTATTATGTCGCCTATGGTTGGGCATGTAGGGGATGGAAATTTCCATTGCTTGCCGCTGACCATGCCGGATGATGATAAGATGCAACAAGCCATCACAGATTTTTCCAAGCGACTGTCAAAACGCGCCATAGACATGGGCGGCACCTGTACCGGTGAGCATGGCATAGGCCAAGGCAAACAAGCTTATTTATTAGATGAGCTGGGCGATACTGTCGATTTTATGCGGCAAATCAAGACAAGTTTTGACCCGAATAATATTATGAATCCGGGTAAAATCTTCCTGTCATAAGCAGCGGTTAGACGCTTATAAACCCTCGCTTAGGCCGTCTAACATAGTCATTACATCGGCTATCTGGTCATCACAATGCTCTAAACCAGTGTAGATGCGGATGATGTGACCCTCTGGCAGGTCAGGCCGGAGGCTACGCAGCTTTTCAGTGAGATGTGCCTGTTTGATAAGGCTTTCATACCCGCCCCAGCTATCGCCAATATAAAAGACGCTCATTGCTTCAATGGCGGCATCGATTGATGCTTGTGTAATCTCCGGCTTTACCACAATGCCGAAAAGCCCACAGGGGCCCGTAAAATCACGGGTGAAAATTGCATGGTCACGACTGGAGGGAAGGCCAGGATGAAGCACAGAGATAACAGCGCCATGGCTTTTAGCAGCAGTAGCAACCGCCAGACCATTCTCAGCAGACTGTGACAAGCGAAGCTTCATAGTGCGCAGTCCGCGCAAGCCAAGATATAAATCTTCAGGACCAGCACAAGTGCCAAGCGCAATAGCTGTGCGCCGTAATTCGCTCCCGTGCTTACCATTTGCAGCAGCAATACCTAGATTTGTATCGGAATGCCCGCCAATATATTTTGTGGCGGCTTCTACCACAATGTCGGCACCCAACGCTAAAACAGGATAATGCAAAGCTGTTCCCCATGTATTATCAATCATGGTGGTAATATTTTTTGTGCGGGCAGCGGCCGTCATTGCCGGCACATCCTGAATTTCAAAGGTGAGGGAGCCTGGCGACTCCAGATAAAGCAGTGATGTATTGCTTTTGAAAAATGTTGAAATATCGGCATCGATACGTGGCGGATAGAAGGCGATATCCACGCCCATTTTTGGCAGCATGGTGACAACAAATCTGCGCGCAGACCCGTAAAGGGAGTCAGGGAACAACATATGGTCGCCTGCTTTTGCAACTGACAGGATAGCTGTAGAGATGGCAGACAGCCCTGACGGGGCAGAGATGCAGCATTCTGCCCCATATAAAGCGGCAATTGAGCTCTCAAACGCGTCAGACGTTGGCGTGCCGACGCGGCCATAAGTGTATTTTTTTGGGATTTCACCACGATGTTGGGCCAATGATTCTGATAGAATAGTAGATGTGCGATATATTGGCGGATTTGGAATTCCAAAATTTTCTTTAGGAGAAAGTCCTAAATGAGTTAATTTTGTTTCAATTTTGGGCATTTTTTTAGCCATTTTGGTTTTTCCTGCGGTTTCAAAGCATTTTATGTGCAAATTCTATTTGTTTACTTAACTATTATATTAATTTAAATGTTTATCTAATGGTCTAACCTCGTTAGTCTTCTAGGCTTATAGTAGCCTTTAACTGAAGTTACTTTCTGTGTTGGGCTGATAAGAAACAATCTTAGACTAATTAACTCAGGGAATGAAATCATGAAAAAACTATCTTTTCTGGTCGCTGGTGTTGCTGGTGTTCTGGCTGCGTCTGCAGTTCAGGCTGGCACGCTTGACGATGTAAAAGCAAAGGGTTTTGTGCAGTGCGGCGTAAGCCAAGGTCTGCCAGGCTTCTCAAATGCTGATGACGCAGGTAACTGGACGGGTATCGATGTTGACCTGTGCCGCGGTGTTGCTGCTGCTGTTTTCGGCGATGCTTCTAAAGTAAAATATACACCACTTTCATCAAAGCAGCGTTTCACAGCTTTGTCTTCAGGTGAAATCGACGTGTTGTCTCGTAACACAACATGGACAATGACACGTGATACACAGCTTGGTCTGAACTTTGCTGGTGTTAACTATTATGATGGACAGGGTTTTCTTGTACCAACAAAACTCGGTGTAAAATCTGCTCTTGAAATGGACGGTGCAAACGTTTGTTCACAAACCGGAACAACAACTGAGCTGAACGTAACTGACTTCTTCCGCGAAAACGGCATGAAGTTCAATCTTGTTGCATTCGAAGAGGCTGATGCGGTTGTTGCTGCGTATGACTCAGGCCGTTGTGATGTTTACACAACAGACCGTTCAGGTCTTGCTGCTCAGCGCACAAAGCTCGCAAACCCGGATGCGCATATGGTTCTGCCAGAAATTATCTCAAAAGAGCCTCTTGGCCCAGTTGTACGTCAAGGTGATGACCAGTGGTTCAATATTGTTCGCTGGACATTGAATGCTATGATTAATGCTGAAGAAATGGGCGTCACATCAGCTAACGCAAAATCAATGGCGAATGATAACAACCCTTCAATCAAGAGACTTCTTGGTACAGAAGGAACATTCGGTGCAGAACTCGGCCTCTCAAACGACTGGGCTCTAAATATCATTTCTCAGGTTGGTAACTATGCTGAAAGCTACGAAGCTCACGTTGGTCCAAACACACCTCTTAAACTTGGCCGCGGTGTTAACGCATTGTGGAGCCAGGGTGGTATCCTTTACGCACCACCAGTGCGCTAAGTAAAAATAGAAGCTGACCGGGCATTATGTTCGGTCAGTTTTTTTTAATGTATTTCTTCAAATAAAAATGTGAATAAATGTCTATAAACAGCAATAATTTGTCTGCTTTTATCAATGATTCCCGTGTTCGTAACATTGGGTTTCAAGTGCTTATTATTAGCGCGCTTGTCTTTTCAGTATGGTGGCTGATGGACAATACTCTTACCAATCTGGAAAATAGAGGGAAATCTCTGGGTTTTGGGTTTTTGGTTCAGACCGCTGGGTTTGAAATTAGTGATACACTTGGCACATGGCTCTTTGATTATGAAGTTGGTGTATCATCCTATACAGATATCTTTTTTATCGGAATTACCAACACGCTATTGATTGCGGTGCTCGGGATTATTCTTGCATCTATTATTGGCTTTACTGTTGGCATAATGCGTTTATCTAATAATTTTATTCTCAAATATTTTGCGACCGTCTATGTCGAAGTTATTCGTAATGTTCCGCTGCTTCTGCAACTGTTCTTCTGGTATTTTGCTGTTCTAGGTGTGCTGCCAGATGCCCGCAGTCAATTACAGGTTTTCGGCGGT
>DGJU01000045.1:0-1148 GCA_002387605.1 Alphaproteobacteria bacterium UBA4588
AAAAAGGCTGTTGCGCTTTCCTCTAAAAGTTCAATTTCATAAATTGCCCCTAATCCGCCCCGATGTTTTCCGTTGCCACCAGAATTGGGCCTTAATGCCCATTGCGTAAAGGCAACAGGGTATGCCGCCTCTAAAATCTCCAAAGGTGGAATAGTTGCCGTTGAAATTGGCGCATTACCATGATTTAGCCCATCACCTTCAGGATGTCCGCCATGCCCGCCGCCAAAGAATGAGAACATCACCCAGCGGCTGCCATTCTTGCGGTGGCCTGCTATCGACAAGGCGTTGATTGTACCATACGCACAGCCATTTACTCTTTCGGGTGCGATATGTTCAAACCCCTTAAAAACAACATCGATCAGCCGTAAAATTGTTTCTGTATAACCGCCAACAGGTTTTGGGGCGCGGACATTCAAAAAACTATCTTCGGGCAGGATAAATTCAACAGGTTGCAGAACACCTGCATTAGCAGGCACATCTGTGAAAATATGTTTAAGGGCAACATAAGCAGCCGCAATGGTTGTTGACCGCGATATATTCACAGGACCTGCGCAAGCCAGGCTTGACCGGCTGAAATCCATAATCAATTTATCAGACTTAATTGTAAGATCGATTGCCAGCTTGAGCGGCACATCATTGACGCCGTCATTATCCAGATAATCTTCAACAGAAATCGTACCATCTGGCAAGGCTGCTAGATGATCACGCATCATTTTTTCTGCACGAGACCGCAACAGCCCCAATGCGGTTGATACTGTGACTTCGCTATATTCATCCAATAACTCATTGAGCCGTTCTTCGCCTAAATCAAGCGCATTAATCTGGCCATTTAAGTCACCATAAAGGGAGTTTGGCAGGCGCGAATTTGCCGATAATATATTTACGATATCTGAATTCAGAACACCTGCATGGAATAATTTTACGGGTGGAATTAACATACCTTCTTGAAAACATTCAGTGGCTTCAGGGTTATAATTACCCGGCACATTTCCGCCAACATCATGCCAATGACCAACCGAAGCAAGATAACAAAACACCTCGCCATTGCGGTAGATAGGCTTCACAAGCCGAAAGTCAGACAGATGGGTTCCGCCATCATAAGGGTCATTAAAGATAAAAACATCGCCTGGCTGAAGGCCGCCATCACG
>DGJU01000045.1:1206-2783 GCA_002387605.1 Alphaproteobacteria bacterium UBA4588
CCTGACTTCCCCTGCACCAGCGTTTCACCTGTTTGGGCATCATAAATACCATGACTGGCATCATGAGCCTCTGCAATGATGGGATTAAAAGCAGACCTGAATAAGGTAGCATCCATTTCATCGGCAATTTGTTCCAAACGACCTTTTAGAATAGCGAGCGTAACGGGATCCATTTTAGCATTTGTCATAAATTAGCGGTCCATTTCTTTCTCTTGATATTTTGTCCCTAATTGAAGTAATTGAGCGGTATCAATAACATCGTTTAGTTCATTGAAATCATACATTTTCTGTGAAAAGGAGGCATTGTTTCCATTGGCTAATAACTGCTGGAAATACTCTTGCAGGTGGAAGGCAATTGCCCGCACAGCCCCGCCAGGGAAAATCGCAATTTTATAGCCTATTTCAGCAAGTTCATCAGCTGAGCGAATAGGTGTCTTTCCGCCTTCAACCATGTTGGCAAGCAGCGGGATTTGCTGGCCAAAATGAGCTGTAAGATGCTTCATTTCTGCAATAGATTGCGGTGCCTCGATAAACAGGACATCGGCCCCTGCATCGCGATAGGCCTCTGCCCGTTCGATAGCGAGATCCAACCCTTCGACGGCGCGGGCGTCTGTTCTGGCAATAATTTGCATATCTTGGTGTGAGCGCGCATCAAGCGCTGCCTTGATTTTTCCAACCATCTCTTGCTTTGATATCAGCGTTTTACCATCTAAATGACCGCATCGTTTTGGAAAAGACTGATCTTCTAGCTGGATAGCCGTAGCGCCTGCGCGCTCAAAGCTCCTTACCGTGCGTTGCACATTCAGCGCGTTACCAAAACCGTTATCACCATCAACAATGACAGGCGTATCAATTCTATCTGTGATGCTGGCCAAAGTGTCAGCGACTTCAGAGACGCTGACCAAACCGACATCAGATATACCAAAACGCGTATAAGCCAGACTGGCACCCGATAAATAGACGATTTCAGCACCTGATTTGGTCGCAATCAGAGCCGACAGAGCATCGTAAACGCCAGGAGCCAGCGTTATTCCAGGGCGAGACAATAATTCGCGCAATGTCATATTATATCCTTCTCAGCGGCAGCGTTGGCAAAACGTTTCTCTAAATGTGGCACCAGCCCACCATCAAGAACCATTTCTTTTAGAAATGCCGGAAGTGGTTCCAATGTTATGGCAATATCATGTTCAACAAGCGTGAGTTCGGCTGCATCCAGATCAAAGCGGACTTCAGCCCCATCTTCTAGTTCAGGCATCTCCAAAGACGCCTCGGGGATTGTGAAAGCCGGCAGACCTAAATTGATAGCATTACGATAAAAAATGCCCGCAAAGCTGGGGGCAATAATAGCCTCAACCCCTAAATATTTTAACACCTCGGCTGCCTGTTCGCGTGACGATCCCACACCCATATTGGGCCCCGAAAGCATAATATCACCCTGCCCTGCTGTTGACGCAAAGTCAGGTCTTATTGCTTCAAGACAATGGCTTGCCAATTCAGGTAGCGGCGATTTCATATAAAAACCAGGGGCCAGCACATCGGTATCTATCAGCTCAGAAAACCTCCATAAACGCGGCATT
>DGJU01000085.1:0-11773 GCA_002387605.1 Alphaproteobacteria bacterium UBA4588
ATAGGCTTCCATGGTATATGGAAACGCAAAAAGAGCGACAAAGGCTCTAGAAGGATAACTGCCGCATAGTGAATAATATGGGTCTCATATAATAAGCCATAAAGTTGGAAAATAGACTTTAGTCTAAAAAACAGACTTTATTCCATAAGGGGAATGATTGATATGCCATTTGATGTAAACTCTCTTGAAAACCATTGGATGCCCTTTTCAGCAAATCGGGAATTTAAAGCTAACCCGCGTCTGGTTGTAAAATCAGAAGGTATGTATTGCTGGGATTATAAAGGCGGCAAATTAATTGATGGCTCATCCGGTTTGTTTTGCTGTCCAGCAGGCCATGGCCGCACTGAAATTGCCGAGGCTGTCTACAAGCAAATGCTTGAAAATGACTACACGCCGCATTTTCAGCTTGGTCACCCCGGCTCGTTCGAACTAGCAGAGCGTATCTCTCGCATCCTTCCCGATCCGTTTAATCATGTATTCTTTGTCAATTCAGGGTCTGAATCGGTTGAAACAGCGATGAAAATCGTGATGGCATATCACCGGGCACGTGGTCAGTCACAGCGTTTGCGTTTTGTCAGCCGCGAGCGCGCTTATCACGGCGTTAATATGGGCGGTGTGTCACTCGCAGGAATGGTCAAGAACCGGGAGTCCTTCCCCGTAACATTGCCAAATATTGTAACGATGCGCCATACCATGACCCCAGAGCAGGCCTTTACCAAAGGACAGCCTCTTACCGGCGTTGAAATGGCAGACGATCTGACACGCATTTGCGAGACATATGGCGGCTCAACCATTGCAGCTGTATTTATTGAACCGATTGCCGGCTCTACGGGAACGATTGTTCCGCCCATTGGCTATCTTGAGCGTGTTCGTGAAATTTGTGATGAACATGATATTTTACTCGTATTTGATGAGGTTATCACCGGATTTGGTCGGACAGGACAAGCCTTTGCGAGCCAGACTTACGGTGTAACACCTGACATTATTACAATGGCCAAAGCGCTCACCAATGGGGCAATCCCGATGGGCGCTGTTGCTGTCCGTGATGAAATCTATGAAACGGTAACCAATGCGTCTCCAGATAACGCAATTGAGTTTTTCCATGGTTACACCTATTCAGCGCATCCGGCTGCTTGTGCTGCTGGCATCGCAACCCAGAAAATTTACGAAGAAGACGGTCTTTTCCAGCGCGCTCATGATATGAGTGACTATTTCCTAGACGCTGTCTGGTCTCTCAAAGACCATCCGCTTGTTGCCGACCTTCGCGGGTTCGGAATGATGGCAGGTATTGAAATCAATCATGATGGTGTCGGCGGTAGACGAGGCACACAACTTCAAAAAGATATGTTCTGGAATGGGCTGCATGTGAAATTTACAGGTGATAATGCAATTTTAGCACCTGCTTTTGTGGCAGAACGAAGCCACATTGACGAAATTGTGGATAAATTCCGCAAAACACTGGATCAGCATCTCTGATTCAGACAAGATTGAAACACCGCTTCTGTTATGAAGGGGTGTTTTTTTAAGAAAAAACCGCATTTCGATTTTTAGGTAAAGTAACGGAGAAAGTTAATGAAAACAAAATATCTTAGCATGATCGCAGCTGCAGCAACTGCAGTAATGGGCTTGGGCTCGCACGCTCAGGCTGCGGACAGCGTTAATGTGGCATTCTTTCTAGAATGGGCAACACCAAACCAGATTGCAAAAGTAGAAAAAGCTTATGATGATGCCATGGGCGTTGACGTAAACTGGACAAATTTCTCAACTGGTGTTGGCATGACTGAAGCAATGCTTGCTGGTGATATTGATATTTCCTACTCGCAAGGTCTTGCACCATTCGTGACAGCCATCCAGCAGGGCGCTCCTCTGAAGATGGTTGGCATTGCAGTTGTGTATGAAGCAAATGATTGCTTTGTGAAGAACGGTCTTGGGATCGATTCATCAAACGCATCTGAACTTGAAGGCAAAACAGCAGCTGTTCCGCTTAATACTATGGCTGACTTTGCATTCCGCAAACAGATGGCAGCACTGAATGTTGATATCTCTACAATGACAATTGTTGATCAGGCTCCTGCTGATGGCGCTGTCTCACTAGCAGATGGTTCAGTTGACATGGCTTGTATTTTCGGCGGTGCATCTGCAAAAGCAGCTGGCGAAGTCGGCACAGCAATCATGACCTCACAGCAGAAAAAAGATGCCGGAATTGGTTCTTTTGACGTAATTTCTGTGACAGAAAAGTTTGCGACAGAAAACCCTGAGCTTCTGCGTACATTCCTTGAAGTAACAGAAGAATCAAATGCTGCTTGGAAAGCAACAGACGCACAAATCGCTAAAGTTTCTGCTGATGCGGGCATGGATATCCCAACCACTAAAAATCAAATGGCTGGCTTTATCTTCCCAACAGCTGCTGAGCAAATTGCTGAATATTTCGGTAATGACGGCATTGCAGGTTCTGCATCTGAGTCTCTTGGCCTTGTGTTCAAGAAGTCAAATGTTTCCAACCTGACTGGTAGCCTTACAAAGACAATTGATGGGTCTTACCTTCAATAGTCACTGACGATTATTATTATGAAAGCAGGGGTATCTTTTTTTAAGAGAAAAACCCCTGCTTTTTCTGTTCTATTGTTCTAAAAATCAGGCACGCTATGACTGATCTTACATGTACCAACCTTTCAATGACATTCACAAACCCCCAAACGGGCGCGGCTGTGGAAGCTCTTAAAGATATTAATTTCACATTAAAGCAGGGTGAACTGCTCTCTGTGCTTGGGCCATCGGGGTGCGGTAAAACAACCCTGCTCAACATGATTGCCGGTTTTGTTAATCCAACCGCGGGCACCATATCACTTGGCGATACGGCGATAGAAGGTCCGGGCGTAGAACGCGGCATGGTATTTCAGCAAGGCGCGCTTTTTGAATGGCTGCCGGTTGCAAAGAATGTTGATTTCGGCCTTCGGATGAAGAAACAGGATGAAAAAGAAGCTGTTGCTCTTGTTGAAAAATGGCTCGACATCGTTGGCTTGCAAGGCTTTGGTGATACGCCTACCTATCAATTATCTGGCGGGATGCAGCAGCGTGTTGCTCTGGCACGATGCCTTGTGAATGACCCTGATGTTATCTTAATGGATGAGCCGCTTGGCGCGCTTGATGCGCTAACACGCGAGAAGATGCAGTCTCTTGTTCTTGAATTATGGAAAGAGACCGGCAAGACCATCATGATTATCACCCATTCGGTTGAGGAAGCACTTTTGCTAGGCGAGCGTCTCTTTGTGATGGCACCACGCCCCGGCCGCATCCATAAAGAATATCGTTTGCCATTTGCAGAACAGGGACTGAAACAGTCACTGCGCGATATCAAGCAAGATAGTAAATTTAGTGAAATCCGTGAGGAAATTCTCACTATGATCTGGAATATGGAAGAGGAGATCATGGGTGGTGTTTGAGTGGCTTTCAGAAGAACGGGCATTTATTGCCGCATTTTTGGTTATCGCGCTGATAATCAGCTTTGGGGTCTCGCTCACAATAGGCTTGAAACAGTCTATTTTGCGCGCAAATGACGAGGTTTTTGGTGACCCTGATCGCACCAAGGGCGGCTGGTACTGGTCAGTCTGCGGTGCCTCTGCGCTGCTTCTGATATGGTTTTACTTCTCATGGGAGGTCGGGCGTGCCTATTTCCCCAAAGCAGCGAATGAAATCTGTCAGGTGGCAAAAATCGAGGAGAGCATCTCTCCCATCAATGCTGCCATGCCTATTGGGTCACGCTATTACAAATCAACTGATCTGATTATTCGGAATACTGCACAGCTTGATAGCCTTGAAGCTGCCCTGCCTGTTGATTTATTTTCAGCCCAAGAAGCATCTCAGCTTCTCTCTGTTATTAACCAGACGCGTCAGATTATTGCCGCCTTCTCAAATCCAGATAGCCAAGACCCACAATCACAAAAAGCGATTGCAAATCTCGCAGCTGAGTTTGACTTTCTGTCAGAGGATGTTTTGGCTGGCTATGATGGATATGAGCCAACGCCAGAGGCTCTGCTACAGCCAAAATGGGGCATAACTGAAGTTGAAATCCCTCTCCTGCCGTTAACGCCGCGCGGCGTGCTGTTTGACAATATCTCGCTGAAAGCAAAATCTCTTGCAGATACATTTCTGAAACTTCGCAGTAAATCTGCTGAAGCAGACAGGCTTATTGCAAAAACCAAAGCTGAGATTAAAACGCTGAAAGAAGCGAATAGCCAGGCTCAAGGTTCTGAAACTTACGTCAAAAAAAGAGAAGCCTATGTCAAAGCGGTTGAACGTATTTTCAAACGTGTTGATGATGGCACCATTTTCCCACCAGAAGCGCTTGCTCCTCTTTATATCTCGGTGCAAAATTTCACGGCGTCTGTGGATGATGTCAAAGGCGGATTAGGGTTTATTGACAGTGTCTTTCTGCCAGGCAATGGAATTATCAAATCGCGCACCCAATGTACCGAACAGGGACCGGGTCGCTGGCTACCAAAACCAACAGATGTTGTGGCAACATTTACGCGGCTCGCAAACCCAGATGTCGCATCTGGTGGCGGTTATAAAGGCACCACCCTGCTCTGGTGGAAATGGCTAGAGATATCAGATGTCGTTGACTTCTTTGTTCCGGATTCGGTTATCGACATGCTACCGGGGAGTTATGGCACACATAGCGCAGACGGCACCTTTGAGCCAACCTTCAAGGATAATCTGTTGCGGCTCGCCAAGGGTAAAATTTCCCTAGGCGCTATCCCCATGCTAGACGGTCATATCTGGGATTCGCTTTTCCGGGTGCTTGTTGCCATGGGCGCTGGCATTCTGTTTGGTGTTCCGCTTGGCATTTACATGGGCGTTTCGCGCTTTTTCAAATCCTTCTTTGACCCGTTAATAGAGCTGTATAGACCTGTGCCCCCACTTGCATGGGCACCGCTCATTCTCACAATTTTTGGGATTCAGGATGATGGTAAAATCTTCCTGCTCTTTATGGTCGCTTTTGCCATCATGGTGATTTCTGCCCGCACAGGCGCCTCTGGAACACAGCTATCTAAAATCAGGGCGTCACATTCTCTGGGCGCTACAAATCAACAGATTTTGCGATATGTCATTCTACCGAACGCCCTGCCAGAAATTCTGACAGGCATTAGAATTGCGATTGGTGTGTGCTGGGGTACACTTGTTGCCGCAGAAATGCTGGCGGGAACAACTGGTGTTGGGTTTATCGAGAATGTCGCCCGAACGGTATCTGACTACGAGCTTATCTGGGTTACCATTCTGATAATGGGTATCCTTGGGCTATTATTCGATATCATGATGCGCTGGGTTATTCAGAAAACAATCCCATGGCGCGGCAAAGGCTAATTAGCTTTTGCCATAATAAAGCGCCACAACATGTTCTGCTTCGGCAAAGAACAACCAGCGCTCAACGCCAACACCAATCAGATGCATCACACAGGATAGCATGACAAAGCCGGCTGTCTGGCCTGTCATGATAGCAAGGCCAAGGCAGATGAAGGGTAGCAGGCCACCAGCAAGCAGGGCGATCTGACGAAGCCGTGCAGCATGTTTACGGCCAATTTCAAACACCATTTCAGTCATCAGATAATTTTGAGTCATATGCGGCTTTTCAAATAGTTTTACAGATGAAAACCCCGTAAGGCCCGTTGCAGTAGCCGTTGTTGAGCCATCATGTGACAGGCTGGTGCGTGAGGCTCTCTGCCACCAGAGTAATTTGAACACCCAGGCCAGCACCAAACCACCAAAGGCAAGATAGACATGATAACGGGTTGGTGAAACAGACGCGATAACAGCCATACCTGTTGATGTTGAAAAACCGAGATAACACAGCACTGTTAGTTTTGTATGCCAGCGTGGCACTGGCTTAATCTGCGCATAAATCATCGCTGTCGCAATAATCGTCAGCAAGCTCAGCACAAGACAGCTTCCTGCCATCCATGGCAACACAACACCGGAAGTAAGATAAAGGGCAAGAATGCCGGCAAAATTAAGACAAGTAAGAACCGCTAAAATGCCTTCGCGTGATAACCAGCTCGTACGCCATTGGCTAACGGCACGCCATGCTCGCTGAGGATTACCAAGATGCAGGGTAGATGATAGAAGTCCTGCCCCCGCAAGAACAAGGCCAATCACACCCATCACAATAGTATGCGGGGTCAAGGTATAATGACCCATTAATATAGCAACACATAGCCAGCTCATAATGCCGAACCCTGCGCCTGATGCTGTTGTAAAGAAGATAACAGAGGATGCCGGATGCATACGAAAATTCCCTAACGATTAGCTGATTGCATCAAGGGTGCGGTCAAGCCACCCCAGAATGCCAGTAGACTGATTATTCTGTGCAAGACTTACTAAATCTGGCACCTCATCATCACGGGTCTGCGAGGCACAGCGTGATGTTTTCGTGCGTGGCGGCAGATATTTATTAACCGGCTTATTGCCCTGTTCTGGCATCAGATCAAAACCACCACGGCTCGCCACCATAACCGAAACATCCGAAGATGGGTCAGCCAAATCGCCAAAATGGCGGGCGTTTGCCGGACAGGATTTCACACAAGCAGGCTCTCTGTCTTCAACCGGCAGATTTTCATTATAAATCCGGTCAACACACAACGTACATTTCTTCATGACACCAGAGGCACGGTCCATTTCACGTGCGCCATATGCACATGACCACGCACATAAGCCGCAGCCAATACAATGATCTTCATTTACCAAGACAATGCCGTCTTCGGCCCGTTTATAGGACGCCCCTGTCGGACAAACAGTAACGCATGGCGCATCATCACAATGCAGGCATGATTTTGGGAAATGGACGATACGGGCATCAGAGGGCTGAGGCGTGCCCTGTGCATCCATAGGAACAGCTTCAAAACTATGAATGCGATTAAGCCACGCACCTGATGGCTCACTGCCATAAGCGTCTTGATCAGACAAGGCATTACCATAGCCGCCTGTATTCCATTCCTTACAATTCACTGCACAAGCATGACAGCCGACACAAATATCAAGGTCGATAACAAGACCTAGTTTTTTCGTTGGTTCTGGCGGAAGCATTGTCATGATTACCACTCCTGTCCATAACGCAGCTGGCTATCACCGGGCGTTACTGTAGATTTCTGCGCATCAAAGTTTGGCTCGCTTGTCCCGGCCCCCTCTTCTGCTTTTCGGATGCTGACTTTCAGATCATACCATGCTGCCTGACCGGTAATCGGGTCTGAATTAGACCAGCGTAAGCCTTCACCGCTTCCCGGCAGTAATTCATGGATAAGATGGTTAAGCAAAAAGCCTTTCTCGGTTTCAGGCGCGTTTTTAGATAATCCCCACGCCCCTTTTCGCTTTCCAATGGCATTCCATGTCCAGACTGTGCGGCTATTAACAGCCTCCATCCGGCGGATTTGAACTTTTATCTCACCATGATGTGAGCGCAGATACGCCCAATCATCATCCACAAGACCAACCTCATCACAAACTGGGCCCGGTACATAAAGTGGGTTAGTTGTATGAATTTGGCGGAGCCACGCATTCTGTGATCCCCAGCTATGATACATCGCTGCGGGGCGCTGGGTAATGGCATGCAGAGGATAAGCCCCGTCTTCCAGAGCTTCACCTTCAAATGGGGCATACCAATCGGGAAGAGGATCGAAATGATCAGCGATTCTCGAACGTAGATGGTCTGGCGGCTGATGCTCTCCATGACCGGCGGCCGCAAGCTGGAACTTTGCCAGAGGCTCGAGCCAGAGCTGGAAGGTCACAGGTTGAGGCGCATCATAAAAGCCCAGCTTTACGGCCCAGTCCTGATATGCCTGATTGGCATGTTTAAAGAAACGGGCATCTTCAGGTAATTCTTCGGACCAGAAACTGCCATTTTCAATATATTTATTAAGCTGTTCAGGGTTTGGTGCGCCGCGTCCTGATTGCGTGCCATCTTCACCGCGAAACCCTGCCAGAGGACCAATACCTGGCTTGCGTTCGTGATTGACGATGTAATCTGCATAATCTGCAAATTTAGGACTGCCATCATCAGCAACCATACCCGGAAGGCCAAGGCGTGCACCAATATCCAGCAATACTGACTGGAAGCCGCGCACATCTCTGTCAGGCTCCATGACCGGCCAGCGGATTGAATCAGCGACCGTATCAGGCTCACAAATCGGGCGATCAAGAAGTGAGATACAATCATGTCGCTCAAGATAGGTTGTATCCGGCAAAATAAGGTCGGCATAAGCAACCATTTCTGAATCATAGGCATCAGAATAAATGATTTTCGGGATGACATAATTGCCATCATCATTTTTGGCTTCCAGCATTTCCATGACGCCGCGTGAATTCATCGATGAATTCCAAGACATATTTGCCATATACATGAACAGCACATCGACAGGATAAGGGTCACCTGCATAGGCGTTTGAGATTACCATATGCATCATGCCATGAGCTGAGAATGGCGCATCCCAGCTATAGGCCTTATCAATACGTTGCGGTGTTCCATCTGCATCGACAAGCAGGTCTTCTGGGCCTTGAATATAGCCAAGTGGCGGGCCTGAAAGGGTTTTACCCGGTCCCTGCCCGCGTCCTGGCTTGGGATGCGCTGTTGATGGTTTTGGATAGGTCGGCTTAAACCGGAACCCGCCGGGACATTCAACAGACCCAAGCAGGATTTGCAGCAAATGGATTGCCCGGCATGTCTGGAACCCATTAGAATGCGCCGAAATACCGCGCATTGCATGGAATGATACAGGCCGGCCAATCATCTTGTCATGTTTTTCGCCCTTCCAATCCGTCCAAGGCGTATCAATGGTGATTTCTTCTTCAAAAGCAACATGGGCTAACTGGGCGGCAATTTGCTTTATCTGTTCAGCTGAAATCCCAGTTGTTTGCGCAACAGCCTCTGGCGCGTATTTGCTATCCAGATATTTATCCATCATTAACTGAAATGCTGGGACAGCCGTCTGGCCAGATGGCAGCGTAATTTCTCCTGACATATGCGGGGTAATCCCGGCTTTGTCATAGGCCGTAGGCTTGCCTGTCTTTCTGTTCCAGACAAGCGCTTTGCCATCCTTATCACGGGCAAACAGACCATCATCCGCGCCGCCCGGATTTTTAATCACCAGCCATGGCGCATTCGTATAGCGGATAAGATAATCAATATCGATTTTACCCGCCGCCATTAGCTCATGGATAAGCGCCAGCACAAATAATCCATCTGTTCCCGGCGTAACCGGAACCCATTCATCAGCAATCGCGTTATAGCCTGTACGAACAGGGTTCACAGCGATGATTTTTGCTTCGCGTTCCTTCAGCCGTGACAGCCCCATCTTAATGGGATTGCTATCATGGTCTTCTGCAACGCCAAAAATCATAAATAGCTTTGTGCGTTCCCAGTCAGGCGAGCCAAATTCCCAGAACGCGCCGCCCATTGTATAAATGCCGGCCGCCGCCATATTCACAGAACAGAAACCACCATGTGCGGCAAAATTATGTGTTCCAAACATTTGTGCCCACCATCCGGTAAGGCCTTGGGACTGGTCACGCCCCGTAAAGAAAGCGAGCTTTGCAGGGTCTGTCTCACGGATAGGCTGCAGCCAGTCAGTTGCCGTCTGCAATGCTTCTTCCCATGAAATAGGCTCAAATTCACCTGCACCGCGCGGACCAACACGCTTCATCGGCGTTGACAGGCGCGATGGCGCGTAATGCTGCATAATGCCAGCACTGCCCTTGGCACAAAGAACACCTTGATTAACAGGATGGTCACGATTGCCCTCAATATAGCGAATTTTTCCATCTCTTAGATGGACATTAATACCGCATCTACAGGCGCACATATAACAGGTGGTTTTACGCACCTCATCAGAAACATGTGGCGAAGTATCAATGCTATGCTGGGTCATGATGCTGGAAATCCCTATAAGAATGCTTGGTTCACAATAGGAGCCGTAGCCAGTTGGGTCAAACGCCGTTTTACCGAAAACATAGAAAAAACGCCGCCAAAAACACTAAAATTTTCCCACAACCAAAAATCACGATGTGCTTCGGCTTAAAATTTTCTGTTCAGCCCGCACATTAACCAGATTAGCCGCCAGCACGATGAGCGCGCCCGCAATCACCGATAATCCTATCTGTTCATCATATAAGACAAACCCAATCGCTGCGACGAGCGGCAGGCGGGTAAATTCAAGCGGTGTTACCAGCGTAGCCGGTGCAATGCCAAGCGCAGACGTAATGCAGAAATGGGCGGCAAGACCACACACACCAACAAGCATTACCCACAAAATATCTGTGCCAGCTGGCACTGCAATATCCCCGTCATAACCAGCACATAACAGGCCCAACACAGCCTGCATCACGGTAAGCCAGAACAGGATACAGGTTGTTGTCTGCGTAGTTGTAAGCTTTTTGGTTGCCAAGGTAGCGCCAGCAAACCCCAAGGCACACAGACACGCCGCAACAAGCGCAAAATCAAGCGAGGAGAAGTCAGGCCTTGCCACAAGCACAATCCCTGCAAATCCGCCAATCGCAGCAAAGGCGCGCGCGCCAGTGAGTTTTTCTTTCAAAAAGAGTGGCGCACCAATCGCAACCCAAAGAGGCGTGGTAAATTCAAAAGTAAACATCTGTGCCAATGGAATAAATAAAATGGCATAAAACCACAAATTCTGGCCAAAAAAGTGACAGAGATTACGGGTGAGATGCAGGCCCATTTTCTGCGTATTAATCTGCTGCAATGTTCCAGCAGACCAGGCAAAGCCAAGCACCAATATAATACCAAATAGTGACCGGAAAGTCATGATCTCAAAGGTATCAAGATTGGTGGCAAGCGTCCGGCCTGCGATCGCCATCAGCGCAAATGAAACAACCGCACCCAGCATATAACAGGCAGCTTTGACAGGCACACTAAACCGAAGCCGGGCAATAGGGTCAATCATAACGTTATGCCGCTAAATTCTGCGAACACAGAGCCAACAGCAAGAATAACAACAATTACCAGACTAAGAGCCATTGCAATATTGATACGCCGCTGTGTGGTGGCACTCAGATTAAGGCGGTGCAGGCGAACCCCTGCTGCAAGCCAGATCAGATGAAGCGGTATCCAAATCATATTCATGATGATGAGCTTGGTGCCTGTTTCAAACAGAAAATTATCTGGTGCAAACAAAAAACTCGTAAACAAAGCCGTATTAACCGCATAGGCTTTAGGGTTTATGAGTTGCAACAAAATACCAGCCCCAATACCGGGGCGTTTCTGAGCTTCAATAAATGAGATTTTGGCGCCAGCAAAAGCAATGCGCGCCGCAAGATAAAACAAATATGCCGTTGATAAGCTAAACAGAATGATGCGAATAACCGGCAATGAAAACAGCGCTGCTGCAAGTCCTGTAATCACGGCAAGACAGACAAGGTTAGTGCCAATAAACAGACCAATTACATAGCGAATGCCCGCATTATATCCAAAGGCAGACCCAACACCGGCTGTTGAAAGAACTCCTGGCCCCGGTGTAATAATCAGAAAAAAGACAGCAAGCGCAAAAGCCAGCATAACAAAATTTCCCTTTTTTTAGCTAGGAGAACCAGCCCCCTTACCTGAGCCGGCTCTCGTAATATAATCATCACATAACGCCATTACAGCGCCTATAGGATGAGCAAAGTCTCACCAGCAATATGTTAACTACAAATAGTCATTGCCACTAAAAAAGGCGAAAGGATAGCTGTTTTAACACGCCTTTTATCACAAACCTTTGCCGGCTCTGGCTTA